>JAZREH010000070.1:0-36800 GCA_045660705.1 Acutalibacteraceae bacterium | reverse complement strand
TGCGTGGATAATAAATAACTTTAAACCGCGCATGCGTGCCTTTTTAACACTTGTGTTTTATGCGCCGTCAATCTCGGGTAGTGCGTTCCTTATCTGGAAACTTATATTTTCTTCGGATATGTACGGTTACGCAAACGCACTGCTTTTGAGTATGGGCATTGTTGACGAGCCGATTTTGTGGTTTGAAAATGCTGACTATGTTCTGCCCGTTCTTATAGTCGTTCAGTTGTGGATGAGCCTTGGTGTCAGTTTCCTGTCGTTTATCGCAGGTTTCCAGAATGTCGACCGTTCACTTTACGAGGCAGGGAGCGTTGACGGTATACGCAATCGTTGGCAGGAACTGTGGTATCTGACCCTGCCCGCAATGAAAGGGCAGTTGCTGTTCGGTGCGGTAATGCAGATATCGTCGTCATTTTCTGTATCTACAATATCGACACAACTTGCAGGTTTCCCGTCGGTCAATTATGCGGGTCATACAATACTTACCCACCTGCAGGACTACGGTACATTAAGGCTTGAAATGGGTTACGCATCGGCAATCGCCGTTACACTTTTCTTTATAATGATGATGTCAAACCTAATTGTTCAGAAACTGTTGCGTAAACTGTAATAATTGTTTTGTTAAAATCTTGAAAGGAGGCGTATTTGGATTTGAAGAAATTAAATCTGGTACAAAGATACAGAAGGTTCAAATTCAAACGGAAAAACAGAAGCCTGTCGGTTGATATCTGCTTGTTTGCGTTTTTGGGATTGTTTGCGGTTTTCAGCGTCTGGCCGCTTGTTCTGATTGCCAATAACGCGTTTAAACCGCTTAACGAAATATTCCTTTTTCCGCCGCGCCTGTTTGTTATGAATCCCACTATCGACAACTTTGTCGATTTAAAGGTAATTATTTCAAATTCGTGGGTACCTCTTTCACGCTACATTTTCAATACCTTGTTTATCACGCTGTTCGGAACATTCGGCACCGTTATAATCAGTTCTTTGGCGGCATATCCGCTGGCAAAGTTCCGTTTCCCTGGCTCAAAGGGTATATTCCAGACGGTACAGTATGCACTTATGTTTAACGCCACGATACTTGCAACACCCGTATACATAATTATGTCGTATCTCAATATGCTTGATACATATTTTGCGGTGCTGTTGCCCGTTTTTGCGGGAACACTTGGCGTGTTTTTGCTTAAGAGTTTTATGGAGCAGATTCCTGATGCGCTTATCGAGGCGGCTACCATCGACGGTGCACACGATTTCAAGATTTACTGGTCGATAATAATGCCTGTAAGTAAGCCTGCGTGGATAACCCTTGTTATCCTTTCGTTCCAGACACTGTGGGGCGAAACGGGCGGAAGTTATATCTACACCGAAAGCCGCAAACCCCTTACTTTTGCTATTGCACAGATAGTAAATTCAGGTGTTGCGCGTACAGGTGTCGCATCTGCGGTATCACTTCTTATGCTTATTGTTCCTATTACCGTTTTTGTATTTTCACAAAGTAATGTCATCGAAACGATGGCATCGTCGGGCATCAAAGAATAAATTTAAGGGAAGTGACTGTGTGAAAAAGGTATTTGTTTTGTTGTGTACGGTTCTGATTTGTGCGTGTACTTTTGGTATCACCGCTTTTGCACAGAACACCACCGAAAACAATTATACATATCACGACGGCGAGATGGTGGCGTCCACCCCGTCACACATTTTAAAGGCTGTAATTGATAACAGTAAATTAGACGGCGGTATGCGTTTTGGCGGTATAGGCGATGTCGCGGTGTCAGGTAATAATATCTATCTGCTTGACAGCGAGGGTGCAGCACTGTATGTCTTTTCAAAACAGGATTTTACATTAAAGGCATCGGTAAGCACCGTCTATGAGGCTGATGGCAACGCTATTGCGCTTAAAGCGCCCGAGGGTATGTTTATCCGTGACAATCTTATATATATTGCCGACACAGGTGCCGAAAGAATTGTTGTTTTGAATCTTTCGACGCTTGAACTCGCATTTGTAATTAACCAACCCGAAAATTATCCTGACGATGCCGACTTTGAGCCGTCAAAGATTGCAGTTTCATCGTCGGGTAAGATATATTTCAGTGTCAGCGGAACTACCGAGGGTCTTGTTGAACTTGATACAGAGGGTAAGTTTTCGCGTTATATGGGTGCTAATACCCCCGAATATGACCTGATCGACTATTTCTGGAAAAATTTTGCCAGCGAAGAACAACTTGCACAGATGTATAAAACCTATGCCCCAGGTTTCAGTAACATAAGCATTGACGGTGACGATTTGGTGTATGCTGTATCCCACGATGCAACCTCGGAGGATAAGGTTTTTCGCTTTAATGCAAAGGGTGAAAATATAATATGCACGCCCGACGGACAGAAGATATCGGGCGATGATGAGATGTATTTTGTTAACACCGACGGCGGAAGTGAGTTTGTCGATGTTGCGGTTTCGGACTTTGGCACCTATGCCGTACTTGACCGCAAGGCGGGCAGAGTATTCATTTATAACTATAACGGATATCTGTTAAGTGTCTTTTCATCACTTGGCGATAATTACGGTCAACTTAAAACTCCAAGCGGTATTGAGTGGAGCGGTACCGACCTTATAATTACTGACCGCAACCCCGCAAGGGCGTTTGTTTATACTGCTACAGAGTTTGGCAAACTTATGCTTGATGCCGAAAGACAGTACTATAACGGTCAGTGGAGTGCCGCAACAGAAAATTACGAAAAGGCACTCACGCTTAACGCTAACTATTATGTCGCCTATACGGGTATCGGATATAGCCGTCTTATGGAGGGCGAATATAAGGAGGCAATGGAATACTTCAAGGTGTCTGACAACAAGGAAGGTTATAGCAAAGCATACAACCTTTACCGCGGTCAAATTATTGAAAAGTATTTTTATATCTTTGCTATTGCAGTTGTACTGTTCATAGTGCTGATTGTTTACAGCGAGGTGCGTTACTTTAAGAAAGCGTCCCGAAAGGTGGCAGAAAAATGAAAAGTCTTGTAAGCGATATAAAATTCATTTTCTACATACTTGTGCACCCGTTTGACGGATTTTATGAGGCGCGTTTTATACGGCGTAAGAACTATTTTCTGATAACGCTGATATACGCACTTTGCGGTTTTACCGAGGTTATCCGAATGAACTATTCGGGTTTTATGGTAAGAAGTTGGAACACGGTAGATGTAAATAACATTTTTGTTTTTGCGGCGGCGATTTTTCCGTATATAATCTTTGCCGTCGGCAACTGGAGTGTTACGACGCTTTTTGACGGAAACGGAAAGATATCTGATATTCTGATGACCCTTGCGTATGCTATGGTGCCAAAAATTTTCTGTACCCTTGCGGGTGTGCTTATCAGTAATTTTGTCATCCGTGAGGAGATAATCATTTTAAACGCATTTATTATGATTGGTACCGTCTACTTTGTGTTTATTACCTTTGTGGGACTTTGCGTTGTTCATGAGTATACGGCGTCAAAAACAATAGGAATGGCGATTGCTACAGTTTTGGCTATGCTGATTTTGATATTTATACTTCTGTTTTATGTCAGCGTTATGGGTAAGATTTTATCCTTTGTTACAACCGTTTTGCGCGAAGTATTGAATCACATCAGTATGTGAGGTAGTTATGAAGAAAAGATTTAATCATTCAATTTTAAGATTTGTAACTCCGCTTCGTGCGGCGCTTTGCGTTTTTCTTGTCGCGGCGATTGTGCTTGTCGGCGATTTTGCGGTTTGCAGTATGGTTATAAAAAGCGAAAAACTCCCTGCTGTGGATGTGTCCTTTGAAAAGGCGGGCGAGAGCATAAAGATTGGTGAAACCGAACTTCTTGTAGCCGAAAAAGACGGACTAAAGATGTTTCTTGATACACTGTCGCTTAACATACGCATTGTCGATACCGCAACGGGCAAGGTGTTTAATACTATCGCACAGGAAAGCGGACTTAATTCCAATGCTTATTCGCCCGCCATCGTTACCTTTTTAAACGGCGAAAATGCCGTTACCGAGTGGAATGCAAAGGATTACTGTATTGCACATCAGGACTATAAAATCAACAAGATAAAGAACGGTGTCCGTTTTGAACTCACATTCAGTACGGGCGATACATATGTTTTGACCGACTATATGCCCAAACAGATATCTGTTGAAAGGTATGAGAAGTTTTTTATCGACGGTCTTGAAAAACTTGAAAAAGACTCAAAGATAACACCGCAACAACTTTCCAGTTACCGCGGCGTGCTTAAGACACTGTATAAAAAGAGCGAGGACGGTAAGTCCTATGTAACAACCGCAAAAAGCACCCCGATTAAGAGTATTATGGCTATGATTGTCCAGATGGTGTCGGTGCTTGGATACACACAGGACGATGTCGCCAAGGACAATACTGAATTTGGTATAGATGTTGAGTTTACAGGTACGGTACGCCTGTCGGTAGTTGTCGATAACTATATTGATAACGGGCAGTTCGTGGTTAAGGTGCCAACCTATGAAACACAGATAAGCGATGACGGGGCTACAGTTCAGAATATAAAACTGTATCCCGCATTCGGCAGTCTTGCGGGCACCTCAAATCAAGGTTACATATTTGTTCCCGACGGTGCAGGACTTCTGATACCACTTGATTCGTACAATGCATCAGTACCTGCCTTTGCAAGACCTGTATACGATAACAATTTTTATATGAACTATGCCTTTGCATCGGAATATAACGAGAATATAACGATGCCGGTGTTCGGTATGTACAGCACCGAAAACTCGGTAAACAGCGGTTATTTCACCGTAATTGAGTCGGGTGCTGAACTTGCCTATATCAATCTAAATCTTAAGGGTAAAAACGCAGAAGACGGCGGTTCGGGATATAACTCGGTGTACGGTTCATTTGATATTTCACAGTACGCTTCGGTAAATATCCTTGGTCCTTATGCCGAAAAGTCTTCAAAATACCTTTCTAAAACAGAGAAAAATAAATACGACATAGTATTAAGATATTTCCTGTTCGGTGAGAATGCAGATTACAGTGAATTTGCCAAGACCTACCGCACATATCTGACCGACGGTGCTAAACTTAAGTTTGATAACCGCGCCAAGATGTATGTTAATCTGCTTGGAACCCTTGACGTCAGGGAAACGATACTCGGCATCAAGTACGACAAGGGAATAACACTTACCGATTATAGCGAAGCCGCTGATATTTACAGGGAAATGACCCAAAACGGTGATATGGTATTTAACTATAGATGGGTGTTTAACGGCGGCAGAAACAATAGTATTTTTAACAAGGTAAAGCCTGTTGCTTCGGCAGGAAAGAAGAAGGACCTTGTAAAATTTGTTTCCAAGTCAAAAGTGGGCAACGAAATATTTGTCGAAGCCTCGTTTATGCGGGTTTACAAGACTTCGGGTGTCTTTAATTCCACCCTTAATGCTGTTTGTGATATGGGCGGCGATATATTTAAGTTAAGTGATAACCGATATATGGACGGCACGCTTCGTACCGATAAAAACTATTCGTCATCGGTGCTTTTAAAACCCACTCAGATTAGCGGTATTATTGATTCGTTCCTTAAAAAGAGCGATGATTTCGGTGCCGTTTACCTACCCGATATGGGCAGTACATACTACGCCGATTATTCAGGTTTCGGATACCTTAACCCGATTTCGTCAAATACGGTTTTAAAGGAAAACCTTAAAAAACTCTCGGGCAAAAAGACGGTGGCAATCGAAAATCCTAATGCTGACCGAATGATGTATGCCGATTATGCTGTCGGTGTTTCAAGGCAGAGTTCGGGTTACGGCGGATACAGTCTTTCGGTTCCGTTCAGACAACTTGTTATGAACGGCGTTTGCGAGCATACCACCCTTAATGTCAATATGTCAAAGGACGATAGGGCATATTATCTGCTTCAGGCACTTGAAACGGGTGCCATGCCGATGTATACATTTTCGGCAACACCGATACAGCCAATGATGGAATACGGAATCGACTATCTGTACTCGGTTTACTATAACGACCTTAAAGACGGTGCGATAGAACTTTATAATGCGTATAAAGAGGCGTTCGGTCAGATTGGTACTAAAGAAATTAGCGACCATACCGTTATTTCAGACGGAGTATTTAAAACCGATTATGCAAACGGCGTTTCGGTAATCGTTAACTATAATCATAATTCTGTTGATACAGGCTCGTTTGCAGTAGATGCGATGGGCTATAAGATAATAAAGGAGGATTAAGCGTGAAAAAGTACGGCACACTTGAGAAAAAACTGCACAGAAATGCTTTTTTAATGTCCTTGCCGTGGCTTATCGGCTTTGCGGTTTTCTTTGCCGTTCCGCTGTTTTACACCTTTGTCTATTCCTTTAACACCCTTCAAGTCGGTTCAACGGGTGAATCGACAATGGTATTTAACGGAATAAACAACTATGTTGACCTTTTTACAAAACTCACCTCAAAAAACAATTCATTAGTTTTAAGGGTGCTTGCCACCGAAAATGCACGCATTTTCACCAACACACCCGTTCTTATGATTTTCAGTCTTTTTGCGGCGATTCTTATAAACAAGAAATTCAAGGGTCGTGCGCTTGCCCGTATGGTGTTCTTCTTGCCGATAATTTTAGGTCTTGATATTATGCGCACTATGATGTCATCGTCTATTGAGGGTAATTTTGTCGATGCTTCGGTAGAACCTATCTTTACGGGTGATGATGGCATAATGGCATTTCTGCTTCAAAATTCGTTGTTGCCCGAATCGGTTATTGAGTTTATGGCACAACTTAACGACAATATTTTCAATATTGTTTCAAGTTGCGGTGTGCAGATACTTCTTTTCCTTGCGGGTCTTCAGTCAATAAGTGAATCTCATTACGAGGTTGCTAAAATCGAGGGTGCGGGCAGTTATGAGGTGTTCTGGAAGATAACCCTGCCGATGATAAGCAATATGATGATTTTCGTATTGGTTTACAGTTTCGTCGATTTGTTTGTCGGCTCGTCCCTTTCGGGTGAGATATACTATTTCGCCTTTACCCAGAATAATATAGGTGCAGGCTCGGCGCTGTCGGTTATATATACGATAAACGGACTTCTTGATATGGGAATTCTGCTGTTTGTGTTCAGAAAGGTGGTGGCGGTAACAAATGCTTAAAAAACCTGAAAAGTTAGTCCGCCGCGAAAAACCTTTGGGTGCTATATGGCGTGAGGGGATAGGAAACCTGCTTTTCTATTCGATTGTTATTGGAATATGTTTTATTATTCTTTATCCGGTGCTTAAACTTTTCCCCACCGTATTTAATGATATGGGAATGATTGGCGGAAGCGGTTCAATCTGGATTCCCGAAAAGTTTTCTTTGGGCAGTTTCAGGGTCGCTATCTATATGGTGTACGGGAATGTCAGGAATGTTGCATTTTCAATACTGTATGCCGCAGCTGTTGCCCTGATACAGATGTTTATGAGTGCAATGATTGGCTATGCCATTGCGCGGCATAATTTCTGGTACACAAAGATGCTTACCTTCTTTGTAGTGCTGGTTATCCTTGTTCCGCCGCAGGCAACGCTTATTTCACAGTATCTTTCATTTAAAAAGTTTAGCCTTTTTGGAATAATTCCGCTTTTAAACGGAGGTCAGACCATCGACCTTGTAAACAATCCAATGGTTTTGCTGATTATAAATCTGTTTGGCTTTGGTGTTAAGCAAAGTGTATTTGCTTTTATGTTCAGACAGTCGTTTAAGGGATTCCCAAGCGTTCTTGAGGAGGCGGCACGCATCGACGGTTGCGGTTATTTTAAGACCTATATCCGAATTGCTTTCCCCAATGCAAAGCCGATAATTATTACGGTTTTGACCCTTTCGTTTGTGTGGAACTACGGTGATACATACTATACGGGATATTTTTATCCCGACGGTCCCTTCCTTGCCAAGCGTATCGGCAGTCTTTTCCAATGGGCAAACCGCGAAATGATTTCCGATGTTGCAAATAAACTGCTTGGTGTTGTGGGCGATGACAATATTATTCTTGATGCCGTTAAACATGCGGCGGCACTTTTGTATGCGGTACCGCTTTTGATATTTTATTTTATAATTCAGAAAAAGCTGGTCCAGAATTTTGAAAATTCCGGCATTGTCGGATAAAAAGGTTTGATTAAAATGACAGAAAATAAAAATATAATAAATACCCCGCTTTTCGAGGACCCCGTGCATTTCGCACCTGCCGACCCGATGCTGTTATATAATGATGTCACTGACGAATTGTGGATGTTTTATACTGCACGCCGCGGCGACCTTGAGTGTGAACAAAACGAATGGTATTTTGGCACACAGATTGGTGTCGCTGTTTCAGGTGACGGTGGTTTGACATTCAATTATAAAGGTGAACTATCGCTTAATTTTGAGGAGGGGCTTAACACCTTTTGGGCGCCCGAAATCATAAAGGCTGACAATGTGTATCACATGTTTGTAACCTATTCAAGCGGTGTTTCAAAGACGTGGCGCAAGGATTATACCACCGCACATTATGTATCGCGCGATTTGTGGAACTGGGATTTTGTTACTATGGTTGATATGGAAGACGGTGTTATTGATCCCGCAATCATACCCTATAACGGCGGATGGCGTATGTGGTATAAGCGTTGTAACGATAATCGTTGCGGCTGTTATTATGCAGACAGTACAGACCTTATAAAATGGGAAGAAAAGGGTTATGCGATGCACGACTACGCCAATGAGGGTCCTAATGTGTTTTATTGGAAAGAAAAATATTGGCTGATTGTCGATTCTTGGGACGGTCTTTCGGTATACAGTTCGGACGATGCCACCGATTGGAAGTACGAAACACATATTTTAAACACCCCAGGTACAAGGGCGTATGACAAGAATAACGGACACCATGCCGATATATTTGTAAGCGGCGACCGCGCATTTATAGTTTACTTTACACTGAACTTTGACCGTTACAGCGGAAGAATAGAAAACGATAATATTACCTATAAGGAACACCGTTCTTATGTTCAGTTGGCTGAACTTTTGATAGAAGATGGCAAACTTGTGTGTGACCGTAATAATGTATGCGGACCGATCATAGAAAGAAAAGAGGTAACAGAATGATTAAAAGACTGATTTCGCTTGTTCTTTGTATGGTACTTGTTATGTGTGCAGTACCCCTTGGTGTAGCTGCATATCAAAACCCGCTTGCAGACAGCGAGGGAAAGATATTCGAGGGCGGCGACCCGTACATTCTTAAGTACAACGGTATTTTCTACCTTTATATGTCGGAGGGCAATATTAAAAGTTGGTCATCGAAGGACCTTGTAAATTGGAAGAGCGAGGGCGAACTTCTTGATGAATCACTCGATAAAAAAGTGCATTATGCAATGTACGCCCCCGAAGTATACTACCTCGACGGTGCTTTCTATATGTACGGTGCCCCGTTTGGTAAGGGTCACTATGTTTATAAAAGTGATAAACCTACAGGACCGTTTAAACTTATCACAGAAAATACAGGCCGCCAGTTCGACGGCACTGTATTTACCGACGGTGATAACACCCGTTACTTTCTCTGGTGCGGAAGCGGCGGCGTAAACTATACCACCCTTACCAGCCCCACAACATTCGTAAGCAATAATGATTATTTCAAGGTAAGTGTTGCCGACCTTTGGACCGAGGGTCCGACAATGTTCAAGCGCAACGGCACATACTATCTTACATATACGGGTAACAATGTTTTACTTCCCAACTACCGCGTTGAATATGCCGTTTCCGATGACCTCCAAAAGGGATTTACCGAGCCTGAAAACAATGTGCTTACCCTTAATACCGAGGGTGAAATAAAGGGACTTGGTCATAACAGTATACTTGTCGGTCCCGACCTTGATACCTATTATATCATTTATCACGATACCTATAAGGTTACGGGAACCAATGCTGACCGTCATATCGACCTTGACAAGATACTATTTAACGGTACAAAGCCTTATGTACAGGGTCAGTCCTCGCACGAGGTTGCTGATCCCGACATGCCCGACTTCGCGGTCTGGTTTGAAAAGAATGATACCTCTGAATTTGAAACGGGTCAGAGTTGGGAATATGCCGACGGTTTTATAAGTGCTGAAAAGGGCGATAAAATTTCCCTTATTTCAAAGAAAAAGACCGAAAAGGTCTATTCTGCCGAAATGAATCTTTATACCACCGATAATTCTGGCTATGCGGCGGCGGTCTTTGCTTACACCGATAACAAGAACTACGGCAGGGTATATCTTGACCAGAAGTCGGCATCAATTAAGACCGAATTTATAAAAGACGGCACCGTTTTGTGGAGTGAGAGCAGTCCTCTTAACGACGGTTTTGCCTACAACGCCAACCACGCGATAAAGGTTCAGCAGACCGAAGATACCACGATAATTTATCTTGACGGCACCGAAAAGAGCCGTCACGCTATGCCGGCGGTTGGCGGCGCAATCGGATATATCGCTGAAAATTCCGATATTAAGGTTGGCTACACCGCATTTTCCGACAAGGCTATGGGCAGTGCCGACTACGATACCGAAAAGGTAGTGCCGGGTAACAACGATGCGGTTCACGCAAATAATGTAAAAGACCTCACCGTAACACCTGCTTCCTACGGCAAAACGGGTAGTGCGGTTGCCTTTAAAAAGGGTCAGTTTATGACCTTTGATGCAAATGTAAAGGCAGACGGCGTATACAGTTTTGATATCACACTCGGCAAGGTCGAAAAGGATACAACCCTTGCGGTTACCGCCGATAATGTGATAAAGGCGGGCGTAAAGATTCCCGAAAGTAAAAAGAATGAGGACGCCTATAACACCTATTCTGTAAGAAATATTTCACTGAAAAAGGGCAAAAACACCGTAAAACTTTACCTTGAAAAGGGCGGTGCCGAGGTGTATCAGGTGCATATAAATGACTACACCGAAACCACTAAACTTGCCAACAGTTGCGACAGTCTTTACGATAAGGAAGGCAAATTTTTCTTCAAGAGTTATGAAAACCCGCCATCGTTTAAGGACGGAAAAATGGGACTTAAAAAACTTTCAAACTACGGTAAGGTGCTTGTCGGTAAAAGTTCTTGGGGTGACTATTCGATTGAGGCGGATATGACCTACCTTGACGGCTCAACCGCCGGAATAATTGTCCGCACAAATCAGTTCTTCGACAATATCGAAAAAACCACCGACCAGTATGAGCATAACGCATATTATATCGGTTTTTCAAACAAGGGAATTTTCCTTGAAAAGCACTTCCAGTCCGAGAAAAAGACACTTCTTAAACTGAACAAAGGTCTTGTAAAGATGGGTACATACCATATTAAGGTGACCTGTGTCGGTTCGACCATAACCTGCTTTGTCGATGACACCGAACTGTTCAGTTATACCGATACATCAAACCCGTATATGTCGGGTGCGGCGGGATTCCGCGCGGCGGCAGGTTCTGCCGAGTTTGATAATCTGTATATCGCCCCGCTTGAAAGCGACCTTAAAACCGTTTCGGTTTCGGTTCCCGATATGACACTTGAAACGGTAGCAGGGAACAGCGGTTCAAACGCTATTCCGTTTGTCGGTATCGGACTTGGCGCGGCGGTGATTATCGCGGTCGGTGTACTTGCGGTATTACTTATAAATAAAAAGAGAAAGGGAGTATAAGTATGAAGAAAACATCCGTTAAAATTTTAAGCATTCTTTTGGCGGCGCTGATTATCTGCACACCGCTTGCAATTAAACTCCCTAATATCGTCAAAGCGGATGCAGACGACGGTTATATAACCGAGCCTTTTTCCGAAAAAAGGCACTATTTCAACTCGCTTTTTACAAATTTCTGTGTGAATGAGCCTGGGTCGGTTTCAAACGATAGCGTTATGATAAAAGCCGACCCTAACGGCAAATCTTTCGGCGCGACCCGCAAGATTGAACTTGAAAACGGTCTTTATGCAATCAGTTTCGATGTTAAAAGTTCGGGCGGTCAGTCAAGTGTAAAACTCGGCGCCAATGTAAACGGACAAAACACAGGCGAAAGATTTTTGAACGCCGCAAACTATACCGAATGGACCACCGTTCAGGTTATGGCGGATGTTACCGACGGCTATGTCTGGGTAGGTGTTATGTGGTACACAGGTCCCGCGGGTACTTGGATTAAACTTGATAACATAACCGTCGAAAAGGTAACGGAACTTGATATCAATGCCATAAACGCGGGTAAAACCACCGCAAAGACCTATGTTTCACCGAAATCGCTTATTGTCGTTCCGGGAAATTTCCTGCTTACAGGTCGCTATGTGCTTGAGCCCCTTACCACATATACGATGTATATTCCTGTTTCAAACACAGGTTTCAACGGTACTTTCAATGTTTTCACATATAATAACGACCAACCCACTTTCAGTGAAAATAACGGCGAAAAGGTTGCAAACCCAGGCGTTTCGATTGCCGATTCTACGGGCAACTGGATTGTAAAGAAACTCACCTTTACAACGGGACTTTCGGGTGTTATCTGGGTTAAGTCGTGGCTTTCAAATCCGTCGGCCACACTCTATATAAACGGACTTTCGATTGCAAAGGAAGGTTCTTCAATACAGGGTTATGTCGATAATAACAAGATTGATTCCACCGCAAATGTAAACGCGGCGGTTGAGGCAGGCGGATTTATCGGCAGTAACGAACTTAAACTTACAGGTACTGGCAGCGAATATACCGTATCCTCCACCCATAAGAGTGTGAAAAACGGTATGTATATCGTCAGCGGCTACTTTAAGAGTTCGGGCGGCTCTGCCACAACAAAACTTTTTGCAAATGATGTAAATACCGTTATCGAAAACGGCACCGAGAATGCCCCCATTGATAAGTGGACATATTTCTCAACCGCGGTAAATGTGACAAACGGTACGCTGAATGTTGGTCTTTCGTATAACAGTGACCAAAACGGTTGGCTTTCGGTTGACGGCTTTAAGGTTGAGTACGCTGAGGCGGTGACACTCGGTGCAGGTAATACTATCCCCGAACTTACACTTGATGCGGGCAAGGAATACATTGTTTTTGTACGCTATAAGGCAGACGGTGTCAGCGAGGGCGAACTTAAAGCAGAGGCTGAAAAGAATGACAGTATTTCGCTTGATGTTTCGTCAAACGATTTTGCGGTAGCGCAGATAAAGGTTAAGGCGCCCGCTTCAGGTAAGATTAAACTGACTGCTACAAACATAGGCGGTACGCTTCAGATTGATTCGGTCGGTTACCGTAAACTTCAAAGCGCACAACCAACAATCGTTATTACCCCTGCAACCGATATCAAAGAGGGGCTGCAGATTGCTGCAAATAAATGCGGTATCTATGCTCTTGAGGTAACACCGCTTTTAAATCCTCCCAAAAAGGAAAAATACGAAAAGATTAAGACCTATAATAACTTCAGTATGGGCTTTACCGGTTCGGATAGTTCAAACAAAGATAGGGTCACATACGAAAAAGGCGGTAAAATTACCGATTCGCGGATTGTTTATACTACCGATACCGCGTCAACAATTACCTTTTATGACCTTATGAACGGTACAATAGAAAACGGCACATATACCGTTTCTGCCTATATCCGTTCAACGGGCGGTCAGGCGGCGGTTCGTTTTACAACCAATACCACACCTCAGCAGTATACCGAGGTTAAGGGTAGAAACTATAACGCTGAATATACCGACTGGATACTTATTCAGCAGCAGGATATTGTTGTTGACCGCAATTATCTTTATTTTGCATTGACCGTTTCGCAGGATGTGGGACAAAAAATCGAAATCGACGGTTTTCAGGTTAAAAAGGTTGGTGAAACCGATTCTCAGACACCTACCGTAACGTACAAGGAAACAATCGATGTTCCTGTTGATAACTTTACAAAGGAACTGCCCAAATGTGTTTATAACGAGGACGACGGTAAGTCAAGAAAACTGGTTATAACCAATTCTAATAGTGGCGCATTCGGCACCTGGTATGCAGGCGGTGTAAATAACCTTGAAAACGGTACCTACACCCTTACCGCATATGTAAAGAATACAGGCGGTCAGTCTTCGGCAAAACTTATTGCCAATAACGGTACTGAACTTGCGCGTCAACTGTTCCACAAAATCAATGGTTGGGTAAAGGTTGAAATCACAAATATTAAGGTTTCGGATAATAAACTTGCTATCGGCGTATGGTATGACAGTAATAACCTCGACCACAAATTTGAACTTAAAAATGTTCAACTTCACCTTGTTGGTGAGCCTAAAGCGGAAGAAAAACTTCCCACAGAGGAGTATGCGGAGATTATCACAGTAAATAATGCAACGCTCCGTCCTACTGCCACTTCGGTTTATGACTATCTTACCCTTAATGCAGGTGGTGCGGTTACCGATTCTCGTATGACAATCACACGCGACAGCGATTTTTCTGCAACCCTTTACAGAAGTCTTGCAAACCTTGAAAACGGCACCTATACCGTAACGGCAAAGATTCGTTCGTCGGGCGGTCATAACCACGCATACCTAAAGGCTTCGTCGGGCAACTGTATTGTTACTTCAAATAACCTTAGCGGCGCATATTCCGACTGGAAAATGGTTGAACTTCGTGGGGTTGAGGTTAAAAATGGCAAACTTTATGTTTCGCTTTCGGTAAATTCGGTTGCAGGCAAAACCTTTGAAATCGACGGTATTCAGATTAAACGCCTTGGTAAGGGTCCTGCTGTAACCGAAAAACAGTATGAGTGGAAAAAGACCCTTTATCCCGAAATGTTTACCCGTGACACCAAAAACGTGAGGGGCGGTACGGGTCGTTGGGCGGGTGAAACCACCATCCTTATTGACGGTAATCTGCCAAATGGTAGTTGGTACTTTGGTGCCAAAGGCGACCTTGAAGACGGTACATACACACTTCGCGGTTATGCAAGAAGTACGGGCGGTCAACTTGCTGCAAAAATCATTGCCAATAACGGCAAAGAGGAAAATATCCAGATGCAGTACAATATACCCGATTGGGTACTTGTCGAACTTAGTGATATCAAGGTTACAAACGGTAAACTTGATATTGGTTTTTGGTATGGCGGTGCAGACGCGGGACAAAAACTTGAAATGTGCGGGATTGAACTTTTGCGTGAGGGTACGGGAGATATCGGTATAGATAGCGAAAAGTACGAATATTTCTACCGCATCAATAACTCAACTTGGAATCTTACATATAACAAAGACTACGATAACTACAATTATTATCATCTTTCAGCATACGGAGATGACGGTAATAAATTGGTAATCAAGGGTGAACCTGACAGAAGTGTTACCTTCTATAAGTCGTTTGTAGAGGGTACACTTGAAGACGGTCAGTATACCGTCGCCGCCAAGGTAAGAAGTTCGGGCGGTCAGAGTAATGCCTCGATCCGCATAAATGCGGGACCCGAGGTTAAAACGCAGGAAGTTCTTGATTTGTCACAGCCCATTAAAGAATGGAAGGAGGTATATATAAAAAATATTACGGTTAAAAACGGCTACCTATTCTTCGGTATTTTCTATGCGTCTACATCGGCAGAACAGTGGCTTGAAGTCACCGACTTTGAGATACGAAAGGTAAGTACCAATGGTAAACAAGGGGGCGAAATTAAATTCCCCTACGCCGCCGAGTTTGTGGTTCCTAAGGGAAAACTTATCAAACAGGGTGCGATCACGCTCACATCGGGTGGATATAACAGCGCTACTAAATTGGTTGTGGGTGTTGCAGACAAGTCTGTAGGCGGCGGCACGAGCTTTAATATGACCGACCTGCCCAACGGATACTACACCATTTCTGCAATGGTTAAATCAAGCGGCGGTCTTTCGTCAGGTCATATCTTCGTAAACACAACATCAATTGCCGAAAAAGGAATCAACACTCAGTTTAAGTACAGTATCGACACATGGTCGCGAATCGAAACACGGGATATCTATGTTTCTGAAGGTAAGATACTTGTCGGCATCTGGGCAGGTGTAGAACCCGGCGAATGGGCATATATCGACGATATCAAACTGGAGTATCAGGGAGATATGAAGATTATGGATTATAAGGGCGGGGAAGGACCCAAGTACGATGCACCCGTTGAGGAGGTAATCGAACTAATAAAACCGTCCGAAAACCGACCCAAATCACCCGAACTTGATACCTTAACGGTAGAGAAAAAGGGCAACATAGTGTCAAGTCCGATTACTTGGATAGCAATTGCGGGCGGCGTACTTGTTGTAGCAGGTTTAACCGTTTTAGTAATAATTTTCTTGAATAAAAAGAAGAAAGGAAAAAATGCATTATGAAAAAGTTAATTAGTATTTTTATTAGCATTCTTATGGTTGTGGCACTTTTTGTGCCGATGACTATGATCCCCGCTTCGGCTGCTGATGCGATTTTATCAGGTGGCGCGCATAACATCGAAATCGACAATAAACTCTTTGGTGGTGCCTGTTCAACACTGCCTGGTCCGAATCCCGAAGACACAACCAGTATTGTATTTAACGGAAGTGCAACAGCTGGTTTTGGTAATACTTCTAAAATAGATGAACTTGAAAACGGTTTGTATGAATTTTCGTTTGATATTATGACTTCGGGCGATATCAATACCGCTGATGATTTGGCACCTTCTGCTAAGATTGGTGTTAACACCGGCACTACCTCTGCAACAGAGATTACGGTTAACGGTTTCAACTATACAAACGGTTGGAACAAGGGCGTTAGAATCGTATGTAATGTAACTAATGGTTATGTTTATGTTGGTCTTGTCTGGTTTGGTGCTTCTAATGCGAATGTATATACCGATGAAACCACAGGTGTAACAAAGAACACCTGGATACGCCTTGACAACCTTAAACTTAAAAAACTTCAAATGCTTGATCAGTCTGGTGTTGCCGGCGCTCTTACGGATACAAATGTAAAGACCGTTACATCTTCGTCATTCGGTGCTAACTTGGGAACAAAATGGGGCACAGGTAAACTTCTTACCAAGCGATTTGTTCTTGAACCCCTTACCACATATACAATGTATTTTTATGCATATAACCGCACTACTCAGGGTACGGTTAACGGTAATTTAAATGTTTTCACCTATAATAATGAGCAGTTAACCTTTAGTGAGCATAACGGTGAAAACACCTCAAAACCCGGCGTAAGTATTGTTAACGATGCAAACGGTTGGTATTTAAAGGAAGTTGAGTTTACAACAGGTCTTTCGGGAGTTATCTGGATTAAATCGTGGCTTTCGGTTGACGCTTCTGTAAATGACACTTGGATTCGTTTCGACGGTCTTTCGGTTATTAAGCGCAGTGACAATCCCACGGGTTATGCAGAATTTTCCACCTTCACACAAAACGATGCCCGTTTTACGGTTAAAAACGGCGGTTTTGTAAGTGGCAAAGAGGCAGAAATGACATTGGCAGCCGGCAAAGCCAATTTCTTCGCCCCTGCCATTAAAAACATTGACCCCGGTTTCTATGTAATAAGTGCTTATGTAAAGGTTTCTCACGATGTAAATAACTTTGAGTGGTGGGGCGGCAACGGCAGTGATGTAAATGCCGGCAGATACACCAATAAATTCAATCTTAAAGCAGACGAGGGTTGGCAGTACATTTCCTCACAGTTCTATGTAACGGGTACCGCCGGTCACTACGGTTGGTGGATACCTGCGGTAGCACAGGATACTACATTTACCTTTGACGGTTTCAAGATTGAAAAACTCAATGAGGTTTCAATCGACAATACATCATTCCCTTGGTGCAAATCTACGCCAACCCGTTTTACTCGCAATTCCGCAATTATGAGCAACAGCGAAATAAAACACGCGGGTGGCGGTAGCACAACCGGTAATATAACACTTGAACCCAATACCGAATATATTATGTATTTTAACCGCAAAACTACCGCAATCGGCGATATAACAATCAGCAGCGGTACGGCGTCAAGTTCTAAACTCGGTTATACCGCAAGTAACGGTTGGGTTACAGAACAGGTTAGATTCAAGACCGATAGCACAGGCGCAACAAAGATATTTATTTGGTTTGGCGGTTCGGGTGTTGAACACCACTTCGACGGTTTTGCTTATCGCAAGGTTACTGAGGCAACCGTCGACAAGACCCTTTCGGTTGCCGATTTCGGCGTAAAGGGTGAGCAGTGGTTAACCAACCCTGTAACCGGTATCGTTGAGGATATTATAACTGCCGCACTTGTTCGCGGTGATGCAACAGGCGACGGCAAGGTTGATGTAGACGACCTTATTAAACTTCGCAAGCGTCTTATCGGTGCGGGCGAACTTACCGATAAATTTGCCGATGTAAACGGCGACGGTAGTGTCGATATCCTTGACCTTATCAACGCTAAAAAGCGTATGGCAGGACTTATCTGATTTAAAATGCGGTCTTGACCGACAAAATTTAATCGGCGCCCCCGCCTCCCTCCCCGGAGGGGGACGGGGGTTTTTGAAGTAAGAGGTAAGAAGTAAAAGTTAAGAAGTTATGTTAAAATACAGACAGCCTGTACAGGTCTATGTTTATATTGTATTCCTTCCACAGCAATATTCTTTTCTTGTACGGGCTGACTGTATTTTAACATAAAAAGAAAAGGGGTTTTCCTATGTTAAAAAAAATGTACGCATTGTTCCTGTCATTTACAATGCTGATTGTGTGCGGTATTCCTGTCGGGGCGTATAAAAACTCGATTGTGCCACCGACAAACACCGAACCGAACAAGGTCGGCAATCAAATCGGCGACCCGTATATAATGAAGTACAACGGTGTTTACTACCTTTATGCGGTAAGTTATTCTATTACATACTGCTGGTCATCGCGCGACCTTATAAACTGGGATTTTTACGGCGATGTTATGGCGGGCAAACCCGCCGACAACCCCGCATACGACAATCTGTATGCGCCCGAAGTATACTACATAGACGGTAAGTTTTATATGTATGGCTCGCCCATGGGATTGGGTCACTATTTCTATGTCAGTGATTCGCCCACAGGCCCATTTACCGTTATCAGCGAAAAACTTGATGAAAACTATATCGACGGCACAGTTTTTATGGACGGCGATAACACCCTTTACTTCTTATGCGGTGAATTTAACGGTGTAAGGGTCAAGAAAATGTCGGGTCCCACCGACTATTCGCAACCGTATTATAAGTATAATGCGGGTATTGCAAACTCCCGCCCCGAAATGCGCTGGACCGAGGGTCCCACGATGTTCAAGCGTAAGGGTGTATACTACCTTACCTATACAGGTAATCAGGTGTGGGAAAAGAATTACCGCGTTGAATACGCATATTCCCACAATCTTGACGACAATTTTACCGAGGAAAACGACAATATAGTACTGCTTAATACCGAGGGTGATGACAATGTCGGTCTTGGTCATAACGGTATCGTTGTCGGCCCCGACCTTGATACATACTATATTGTTTATCATAATTCATACAATGTAAGGGGTGCGTCTTTCTCGCGCCGTATAAACCTTGATAAACTTACCTTTAACGGTGAAAAACTTTGCGTTCAGGGTCCTACTACCCACGAAATTGACGGTCCCCAACTGCCCGATTTTTACGATTATTTTGAGGATGCTACGCTTAACAGTTGGACAAACAGCGGTAACGCCACCGCAAAGGACGGGCTTTTGTCCCTTTCGGCGGGTGCAACCTTGCTGACTAAACAAACGACGGGCGATATATTCAGCGCAGAATTTAATTTAAAGAACAAAACCGATGTTTCATATGTAACATTTGGCTATGTTGACTCAATGAATTACGGTCGCGCATATATCGACAAGGCAAACAAGGTCTTTGTTATACAGAAATTTGTTGACGGCAAGGCGGTCTGGACAAAAACATCCGCACTAAATGATACCTTTGCGTATGAATCACTTCACAGTATCGTTATAAAGCAGGATGCCGACAACATTTACGGTCTTTTGGACGGGGTAGAGCGCATAACCCACAATGACACCGTAAACGGCGGAAAAATCGGTTACTTTATCGGCAAAAGCGGTGCCGAGTGCGGCTTTACTGCGTTCAGCGGAAAAACATACGGCAGTTGCGAATATGAAAGCGTAAAACCCGTACCGTCAAAGATTCCAGCCGTTCAGGCAAATAATATAAATGACGGCTTTATGGTATGCGATGCATCGGGTGAAGAACTCGGAAACGCTGTTTCGGTAAATGCGGGTCAGATGCTCAGTTACAAAATAAATGCCCGTCAAAGCGGCACATACACCGTTGATTTGAAACTTAACCGACTGGCTGAGGATTTAACCGTCTGTGTAATGCAGGACGGCAAGGCTGTAAAGAGCGTCGTTATCCCCGCCGACGGTAACTCATTCGACGGATATAACACATATTCGATACGAAATATAAAACTTTCGGCAGGTAAACAGACACTTGGTATCTTTTTTGCAAAGGGTTCGGGTGAACTTTACGAGGTTAATGTCCTTGCCGACAGCAAATCTTCTGCATATACAAACGCCGCGAACAATACCGATGCGTGGACGGTATATGAAACCGAACCGCAGGTAACTGACGGCAAAATGGTATACAGCAATGCCGAGTCTTTCGGTAAAGCGCTGGTCGGCGACAGCGGTTGGGGCGATTACTCAATAGAGGGCAATGTAACATTAAACAAGGGCGACAGTGCGGGCTTTATTTTCCGCGCGACCTCTGTTTTAACGGGTCTTCGTGAAAGTCCGTACCTTTGCGATGCGTATTTCCAGCGTGCCTACTATGTCGGTATCGAGGACGGACAGATTATCCTCGAAAAACACCGAATTACCGAGTATACTACACTTGCTACTGCTAAATGTAATGTGACGGCGGGCAGGTCGGCAAAACTTAAGGTGTCGGCGGTTGGAAATGTTATTACGGTCTATCTTGACGGGGTGCAGGTGCTTCGTTATGCTGACAAACGCGACCCGTATACACTCGGCAGTGTCGGTGTCAGAAGTGTCTACGCAAACAGCGTGTTTGAAGGTATAAACATCACCCCAGAAACGGGGCTTGAAGAAACGGCAACACCCGAACTTGTAACGGTCAGCGACCACACACACAAGATTGAGGTTGACCCTGCCCGATTCTCGGGAAATGGCTTTAAATACGGGTTTGTCGAGTGTGTTGAGTCACCCGAAAATATATTCGGTAAAAAACTTGTTATGACGGTTGATGCGCGCGGACGGTACGAAAACCCGAACAATCCGTTTTTAAACACCCTTATTTCGGCAACCGTTCCTGTAACCGAGGGTACCTATACCCTTAAGGCGACACTAAAGGGCAGACTTAATAATGACACATATATCCGCGTTGTTACGCCATCGGGTCAAAAACAGCAGATT
This sequence comes from Acutalibacteraceae bacterium, assembly GCA_045660705.1. Taxonomy (GTDB): domain Bacteria; phylum Bacillota; class Clostridia; order Oscillospirales; family Acutalibacteraceae; genus UBA737. Next base: position 15,461 of record JAZREH010000070.1, on the reverse strand, counting down.
AAACTGACGCCAAGTAATAACTTTACCGATGAAACAACAGTTGAGATAAAAGATATTATATTGACCGACGGCAACGCAAGGATTGATATTGAAAACTGGGCACCAACGGCGACGGATGACAGGCGTATGGAATTTTCGGATATTATGTTTATACCCGAACAGGATACGCTATGTGATATGTCGATTGAAGTCCCCAACGAAAAGTTTGCCGCACACGCAAATCTGTCGCTTCGCTATGGCGGGATTAAGAGTAACAGTCACATACGCATAAGCGGTACGACAAGCGGCACCGCAATCTCTACCGGTCCGATTACCGTTCCAAACGGCGTTTATTCTCTGCGTTTTTATGTAAAGAATACTGCGGGTCAGAAAAGTGCCAAATTTATGGCAAATGTCGGAGGTAAGGAGTATTACGACCAACTTGCACAGTCGGTTTTTGAGGATTGGACTGTCAGAACGATTGACAATATCGCGGTTACAAATAACAGTATCACGGTTATGATGTGGTATTCAAATACCGACAGTAACGCTAAAATCGAAGTTGACGGTATTGAGTTGTTGCGTATGGCGTTTTCGGGCAAGCAGGGCGATGTTGCATCGCCTGTGCTTAAAAACGAGTATGATTTTGACAAGGTAACCAATATTGGGTTTGATGCCATGTCGTTTAGTGAGCCGTCACATGTAACAGGTGACGAAAATGAAACCGTCACACTAAATAACGGAGTGTCGGGGTATGTTCACAAGCAGTTTACAGGCCTTGCAAACGGCACATACTGCGTAAGTGTAGATGTTTCGGCATGTGACGGTATCGGCAGTTGTATACTAAAGGCAAACCCGACTGCAAGTCCATCGGGCGAGATGCGTAGCAGTCTGCTTTCGGGCGGTGCTACCTATACCCGCCGACTTACCGTAAACGGGATAAATGTAACCGACGGCAGACTCTATCTGCGGCTTGATTATTCGACTGTGGACTGTCCTGTGACATTAAAAAATCTTCGTATTATGCGCGTGGGCACACCAAACTATCTTACCGTAAATTACGGCGGTGTTGTGCTTTATCCCGAAAAGGCGCTTGCCACACGCGGCGAGGATATAACGGTATCGGTGAAGAAGAATATTTCGCCCGCGGGTGAAAACTACCGTTTTGTTGGCTTTTTAATTGACGGTGCGCGCGTAAGCGAGGAATTATCCTATACCGTCAAAAATGCAGGGCCTTCACCTTCTGTTACCGCCGCGTATTATTATATGCCGCAGGGTGTCGACCTTTACGATGCCAACGATGACGGCGATATTGATATACGTGACCTTGTAAGGGTTAAAAAACATCTTGCTGTACAGGGTACGAAAATCACAGTTGAGGCGGCGGATATCGACGGAAACTATTCGGTCGATGTTGCCGATATGACTAAACTTAAAAAACATCTTTTGGGGGTTTTCTGATGAAAAAAGTATTGCTTGATACCGATATCGGCTATGATATCGACGATGCACTCTGCCTGTCCTATCTGCTTTCTAATGATGAGTGTGACCTGCTTGGCATAACCACCGTTACGGGCAAGCCGTACGAGCGCGCCAAGATTGCAAGCGTTTTATGCACACAGGCCGGCAAGGATATACCGATTTGTGTCGGTAATGAAAAGCCGCTGTGTATGGCAAGTTCACCACAGCAACTTGCCGGACAGAGCGAAAAAATCGGCAAGTGGAAGTACAGCGAGGACTTTGCCGATATCTCGGCGGTCGAGTTTTTGCATCAGAAAATAAATGCAAATCCAAATGAGATTACCCTGCTTTGTATTGGACCGCTTACCAATATTGCACTGCTTTTTGCGCAGTATCCCGATGATGCTGAACTGCTTGATGAAGTGGTTATAATGGGCGGCGATTTCCGTACAAAATGTCACGATGAATGGAATATAAAATGCGATCCCGAAGCCGCCGAGGCGGTTTTCAGGGCGCGTTATAAAAGGCTTACGGTTGTGCCGCTTGATGTTACCCTTACGGTGTCTATTCCTCACGAGGAAATGAAAGAGCGTTGCACTAAAAAGAAGAATCTTCTGCCTGTATATGACCTGCTTGATGCATGGCGTAATCAGGTTATCTTCCACGACCCGCTTGCGGGTGCGGTTGCGCTTGACGACAGCATATGCAAATATGTAAACGGTATTCCGCAGGTAATTCTTGGAGAGGGTCCTGCAAGGGGATTTACGGTGCTTCGTGAGGGCGACCCCACCGCAGAATCGCGTTGCAGGGTTGCTGTATCGGCTGATAGAGATTCATTTTTGGAACATTATTTTAACATACTTAAATAAGGGTGGTTTTTATGAATATAGGTTATAACGATTATTATTTTGAAAAGGACGGCAAGCCGTGGCTCCCGATTATGGGTGAAATGCACTATTCCCGTACCGAAAGACGGCATTGGAAACGCTCGCTTTATACGATGAAAGCGGGCGGTGTAGAGATTGTTGCCTGCTATAACATCTGGATACACCACGAGGAAATCGAGGGTCGTTACGACTTTACGGGCAATAAAGATTTGCGCGCCTTTGCAAACGAGGTTAAGGATGCGGGGATGTATATGTTTTTGCGTATCGGACCTTGGGTACACGGTGAGGTGCGAAACGGCGGATTCCCCGATTGGCTTTTTGATAAAGCCGAAAGGGAGGGATTTGAACTAAGGCGTTATAATGAACCCTACTTTGCCGAGGCAAGAAAGTATTATCAGAAACTTTATGAACAGGTCGAGGGACTTTTCTTTAAGGACGGCGGACCCATTATCGGTGTTCAAATAGGCAATGAATATAACACCATTTGCGGTGGCATAAGCGGTGAAGCGGGTAACCCGTACATAAAGGGTCTTTATAATATGGCACGTGAAATCGGTTTTGATGTGCCAATATATACCGCAACAGGCTGGGGTGATGCCGCAACAGGAGGTCTGCTTGAAGTCTGGGGCGGATACCCTGCCGAACCGTGGATACCGTCCTCTGATGAACTTCCGCCAAGCAGTGGATATCTGTTCGGTCTTAACCGAAACGACGAGGGCATTGCCGCAAATAATGCCAATTTCGGAAACAAAGTAATAGGCGGTACAGCGGGTCAGCCCTATATGACGGCAGAACTTGGCGGAGGTTGTCAGATAACCGACCGCCGCCGCCCGATAATTGAGGGTAAGGATGTCGGTGCGATTACACTCTGCCGACTTGGCAGCGGTGCAAATCTTTTGGGTTATTATATGTATCACGGCGGCACCAATCCGCGCGGAATACTTACAACCCTCGAAGAAACGCCTAACCGTAAAGGGGTTACAGGTTGTCTTTCAACACTTCCTAAATACGGTTATGATTTTCAGGCACCAATTGGTGAGTTTGGTCAGACCAACAGCCGCTACCGTGAGCTACGTATGATATGCCGTATGCTTAACGATTTTGGCAAGGATATATGCCCGATGCATGTTTTCCTGCCCGATAATGTTCCACAGGAGGCTTCTGATTTTGAAACACTCCGCACCACCGTAAGGCGCGATGCGGATAGGGGATTCCTTTTTGTAAACAACTATCAGCGTCACTATCAGATGAAGGAGCATAAGGACGTTATATTGTCGGTTGAACTTGATAACGAAACGGTTACTTTCCCCGCAATTGACGTAAAAGACGGTCAGTATTTTATGTGGCCTGTTAATATGCCTGTGGGTGACGGTGTGCTGAAGTTTGCGACGGCAACCCCACTTTGCGTGCTTAACGGTACTGATTATATCTTCTATGGCGAACATATTCCCGTTTTTGAATATAAAAAGAAACCCACAAACGCAAACTGTCTGTGGATTTCGCGCGATGATGCCGAACACGCCCAAAAGGTTAATATCGGCGGTAAAGATTACTGCATAATTTCAAAAGCAACGGTACTTTCGATGCCCGACGGCGTTAAGGTTTACAGTACCGAAAGACCTGTTTTAAAGGTTTATCCCGCTTTTGATAAGGCGCCTGTCGGTTATACAAGATTTGACGACGACGGCGACTTTGCCGTATACAAAAAGGATGAATACCTTGACTGTAAGGTTGACGCTTCATTTAGTCTTATTGAAACGGCAGAAGATAACAAGCGGTATGGGGTAGCACTCTCATACGACGGCGTACTGCCCGAGGATATTTATCTTGGCATTGAGTTTGAGGGTAACTATATAACCACGTTTGTAGACGGTCTTTGCGCTACCGATAACTACTATAACAGCGTGCCGTTTACTGTGGGGCTTGCCCGCTACGGTTTCCCGCGTCAGATTGAGGTTGTGATTGATAAACTAAAGTCAGATAAGGACCTTTATCTTCAGTACGATCCGCGCAAAGACGGAAAGGATGCCTGTGAACTGCTCGGCTTTGATGTAAGGGTAAGGCAGGTGCACCAACTGAAATTTTAATTAAGAGCGAAGAATTTAATTATGCATTCTTACCTTAAAATTCTTAAAAACCGATTAAACGGCGACCAAAAGGACATTTTAAAGCATATTTGTGCGCCTGTTGTTGCAACGCTGCTTAGTGACTCGCGCCGCGATGTGATGATAGTGCCCGACAGGTATTTGCTACCTGATTATGCAGTGCGCCGCTGACGGTGACAGCGAAGGCTTTTACATTAAAATGCTTGAAAAAAATTAAATTTAAATTAAAAACCGCCCGAAAAGGCGGTTTTTTTGCTAAAAAAGTTGGGTAAAGTTTTAAAAATTATACAATTTTTTCTTTTGGGGTTGCTAAAACAAGCGGGTTTATGATATAATTATTTTAATTGTAATAACCCGAATCAAGGTGGTTTTGATATGTCTATTTTTTATAGTTCTGAAAAGGGTATATTTACTATAGAAACCCTTAATACAAAATACGCTTTTCAGATAGTTAACGGAAAGCATCCCGTACATTTGTATTATGGAAAAAAAGCCAGCGCAGAAATTGCAGATTTTGAGTGCAAATTCAGGTCTTTTTCTCCTTATTCAGCGGATGAGGGTAGTGGTTATCTTGCTGATACCTGTCTGTCTGAATATTCCGGATTTGACAGCGGTGATTTCCGCACCCCGTCTATTAAAATTCAAAATGCAAACGGCGACTGTGCAACATTTCTTACATATAAAGATTATCGCATTTTCAGCGGTCGACTTGAACTTGAGGGATTGCCGTTTGCCGATGCCGATGAAAATACCGAAACACTTGAACTGACACTTGTGGATGAACTGACAAAGGTTGAGGTAAAACTTTACTATACGGTTTTTGCCGATTGTGATGTTATTTCACGCTATGTTACGGTTACAAATAACGGTGACGACAGGGTTTCGATTAAGAAGATTATGAGTTTGACACTTGATTTGCCCGACCATAACTTTGATATGATAAGTCTTTACGGCGCCCACGTTAATGAACGTAACTATCAGCGTGTACCGCTGTTTTTCGGTAACCAAAGTGTTGGAAGCCGCCGCGGTGCATCAAGCCATCAGTTCAACCCGTTTATTGCGCTTTGTGGCAAGGATGCCGACGAGGCAAGCGGCGATGTCTACGGATTTAACTTTGTTTACAGCGGAAACTTCCTTGACGAGGTCGAGGTTGACCAGACGGGCTGTGCACGCGTTCAGATAGGTCTTGGCAGCGAGAATTTTGAGTGGTGCCTTAACGCGGGTGAAACCTTTGTAACTCCTGAGGCGGTTATGACATATTCCGATTCGGGAATCGGCAAGATGTCCAGAAATTTTCATAAGTTTACACGCGGTCACATTCTTCCGCCCGAACCGTTTGAAAAGCGCCCTGTTGTTCTTAACACTTGGGAGGCCTGCTATTTCGATATCGATGAAAACGAACTGTTGCGCTTTGCCGAAACTGCGGCAGACTGCGGCATTGATATGGTGGTTATGGACGACGGTTGGTTTGGCGCGCGTAACCATGATAGAGCAGGACTTGGTGACTGGTACGAAAACAGGGATAAGTTCAAGGACGGACTTAAACCCTTTGTTGACAAGATGAAATCTTACGGTATAAAGTTCGGTATCTGGGTTGAACCCGAAATGGTTAATCCCGACTCTGACCTTTACCGTGCTCACCCCGAATGGTGTGTTCAATGTAAGGGCAGGGAGGGAATGCTGTCACGCGCACAGTTGGTGCTTGATATGGGCAATCCCGATGTGCTCGATTATCTTAAAGATATCTTCTCAAAAACCTTTGACGGTGTTTCAATCGACTACTTTAAGTGGGATATGAACCGTCATATGTCACAGGTCGGTTCTACCGTACTTCCTGCCGACCGTCAGGGCGAGGCGGCATACCGCTATATGCTTGGCGTTTATGACCTGTTCAGATGGTTCAGGAAAAAGTTCCCGAACGCAATGATTGAAAACTGTTCGGGCGGCGGCGGCCGTTACGACCTCGGTATGATGAAGTACAGCACAATGATTTGGACCAGCGACAATACCAACTGCCACAAGCGTATTATGATACAGTATTCATCAATGTTGGCATATCCTGCTTCGACAATGAGTTGCCATGTAGCGCACATAAACGATTGTGAGATTCCCGAACACCTTAAACATATCTATGAGGTTGCGCTGGGCGGCGCGCTCGGTTATGAACTGCATCTGCCCAATGCAAGCGATGAATTACGCGCGGCAGTAAAGGTACAGATTGAAAACTACCGTAAGTATGAAGATTTGATTTTAAGGGGCGAATATTACAGTATAATGAACCCCTATGAAACCAATATCAGCGCGTATTACTATACCGACGACGAAAGGGATAGAATCCTGCTTTCGTTCTTGCAGCGAAATGCCGAGGAGGATTCACGAAGTGTAACACTCAAGGTCGCACAGGCACTTGAAAATGCTACATACTTCGACGAAATCGGTCAAAAGACCTATACGGGCGCACAACTTCGCGACGGTATAACCGTTTCGACCGATGATAGCGGTTGGAATTCACAGATGTGGTATTTAATTAGACAGTAATTAAAAAAATGGCTCTTTGTCAATAGTCGGGGTAAAGAGTTAAAATGAAGGAAGTTTTATGCAAGCAGTCGCCGTCAGGTGGCTGCTTGTTGTGTTTTTGATTTGTTTGACGGTCTTGTATTTTCGGGACCGTTAGGAATAACAAAACCCAGCAAAGAAATATTCGAATATCTTCTTGATAAATATAACCTTAAAGCAGAGGAAAGCGTTTTTATCGATGATAATGCGGGTAATGTTACAGGTGCCGAAAGCGTTGGCATTAAGGGTCTTCTTTTTAAGGGTAGTGCAGAAATAATGTCTTTAAGTTAATTTGTTTTGAGAAAGGACCGCCCTTTAATCGGAGGTCTTGATTTTAAGGCAAAATAAGGTTTGGGAATATTGGTTATTTTGACGCCCATATCGTTCATATAATTAAAGGTAAACCTTGAAAACGGGGTTTTAGTATTGTATAATAAAAGATATGGCGGTGCAATATATGCGCTTTTTAAGGCGATTCGCTTCACAAATTATAACAGTTATAATGATTTTTTCGCTTGTTTGTGTAGGAATTATCCGCGATGCTGTTATAAACGCCAAAGCCGACAACGACCCCCGCCCTGTTATTATAATTGATGCAGGTCACGGGGGATTCGGTTAATACTATAGATTTTAAAGCTATCGCCCAAAATGTAAACACCCGAAAACCCGCTTTATTAGCGGGTTTTCAGCGTTTTTTCGCATTTTTATTGACTTGTTGTGAGTTTGATTTGGATAAGTGTAATCTTTTAATTACCGCCGGGGCCATCCCTGCGGTCACGGGTATCGTGAACATCAATTTTACCGATTATTTCACTCGGTTTGATATGCTTTTTCTCTTGTTTCTCAGGTTCTTTCTTTGGCTCGATTTTTTTATCGTCAGTCATTGATATTAACTCCTTTCTGCTTTTAGTATTTGCCTGTATTTATTATTTCATTCAAATCATTGGTAGGTGGCATACAACTGTGACCCTTACATACATAATAGGTGGTTTTTCCGTCTTTAAGCAGATATTCCTCGGTAGGTGCACATAAAACATTGATTACTGCGTTTGTTGGAAAAGCAAAAGATAAACTTTTTATATTGGTTTTATCATCTTTCACAACCGTAACCTTTATCGGTGGCTCGTTAAATTCTAAAAGTGCCGTTAAAAACATTGCGTGGTTAGTGGGGTAAGAATCAGCCTCGGCAGAAATAAAATCTAATTGCCTTTCTGCTAAGCGCTTATATTTGTCATCCGATGTTAAAAGATATAGTTTTACAAAGTTATACGCCATAAGGGAATTGCCGCTTGGAATTGCGCCGTCATAGGTCTCTTTTGGTCGCAGTATTAGTTCTTCACTTTGAGTGCCGTACAAATAAAATCCGCTTGTGTTATCACTAAAATCTTCTATAACTTTATCACTCATCTGCTTTGCACGGTCTAAATATTTGGTATCTAAAGTGGCTCTATATAGGCAAAGTTCGGCAAAAATATAACTTGCATAATCATCTAAAAAGCCTTTAACTCCGCGCTTTTTGTCACGGAAACTAACAAATAGTGTATTGTTTTCACAAAGATATTTTTGTATAAATTCATCTGACTTTTGCGCCGCGTTTAGATAAATATCCTTTTTGCTTACAAGATATAATTCACACATTGCGGCTATCATAAGTGAGTTCCAAGATGTTAAGATCTTATCATCTAAGTGTAGCGAATACCTGTTTTTTCTAAAGTATTGTAACTTTGGCAAAAATTCTTCAAATGATTTGTCGGCAGGGTCGCTGTGCAGTAAGTTTGGAATACTTTTACCCTCGAAATTTCCTGTAGTTGTTATATCAAAATGGCGATTAAATTTTTCTCCGTCCACTTCACCTAAAACACTAATAATTTCATCGGGAGTAAACAGATAATATTTTCCTTCCTCGCCCTCGCTGTCGGCATCCTGAGCGCTGAAAAAACCGCCGTTTTCCGATGTCATTTCACGCAAAATGCAATCCGCTGTTTTCTCGGCAATTTCAAGGTATAAACCGTTATTTGTTATAGAATAAGCCTTGCAGTAAGCGAGTATAAGCAATGCGTTATCATAAAGCATTTTTTCAAAGTGGGGAACAAGAAACTTTTTATCGGTAGAATATCGGCAAAAGCCAAAACCGATATGGTCAAACATACCGCCACGGTACATCCCCAAAAGTGTGTGTTCCGCCATTTGCAAACATTCTTTTTTATTATACCTTTCATAATAAGAAAGCAAAAACAAAAGGTTATGCGGTGTCGGAAATTTTGGTGCACGACCGAAACCGCCATATTTTTTATCGTAAATTTTGCTATATACTGACACAGCAGAGTGTGTTAAGTCTATTTCAGCATTGCCTGCATTTTTATCGGTATGATTTAAATGATTTATAATCTTATCTGATTGCTCAAGTAGTGATGCCCTGTCACTCTTCCAAGCCTCGTTTATAGCAATAAGCAGTTCCTTAAAACCAATCATTTTGCCACGCGATGTTTTTGGGAAATATCTGCCTGTAAAACACCGCTTTTGGTCAGCGGTCATAAAAATACTTGTGGGCCATCCGCCGCCACCCGTAAATGCCTGACATACCGACATATAAACGCTGTCAATATCAGGGCGTTCTTCCTTATCAACCTTTATAGATATAAAATGGCGGTTTAAAATTTCGGCTATTTCATTATCCTCAAAACTTTCGTGAGCAAGCACATGGCACCAATGGCAAGCGCTGTATCCAATGCTTAAAAATATAGGCTTATCCTCAGTTTTTGCACGCTTAAAAGCCTCATCGCACCAAGGATACCAATCCACAGGATTCTCTTTGTGCTGCAAAAGATAAGGACTTGTTTCATATTGTAATCGGTTGCTCAATATATCACCTCACATATACTTTAATTTATTATTCACATTATGCTTTCTCAATATGCGAAGATCGATAATAAGCTTTGCAAGATGCACTTTCATGTATTGTTCTGCACATATCACCATTTGTGGGAGCCGCCGCGGTACAAATAAAAAACTTCTCAGTCAAATTGACGTGAGAAGTTTTTTGTTATACTTAAAGATTATTATACAATATCCATCATACTATAATCAACAAAGGCATTTTGCGGACTGTAAAACTCTATACCGTTTTGTATATAATCTTTCATTTTTAAAAGGCAGGTTGCAATTGCAATTTCTTCATCTGAAAGACGGGCATTTTTAAATGGATTGTTATAAAGAATTTCACCGTTTGCAGTGATGTTCAAGAGCGAAAGACCGTCAAGACTTTCTTGTGCACCAAAACAGTTGCGTTTGATTTCAAAAGAATGGGGAAGACCGTCTATAAGATATGTGCAGGTGTTGTTTACAATTTCACCGTTTGTGCCGCGGATAACTATTCTTGAAGCCCTGATATCCGAAAAATACTGTTCAAAGTTAAAATCATAAATTGCAGATTTGTTGCCAAAGTTAAGTACAATAATTTTTTGTTCTGCGGTGACTTCTTCGGGTTTAATAAGACCGTTACGGCTGTTGTACCGCATCGTTTTGTCAGGCAGAGTAACTGTGGTTTTTGTTGGTGTTACGTCCTTAATATTAAGAAAAAATCGTATAAGGCTTGCGGCGTGGTAATCGTGACAGCAGGAGAGTTGTACCTGATGTACCTCACCTAAAATACCGCTATCTATTATTTTTTTGTAGGCTTGATTGCGTGGCATTAAATGAAATTGCTCTGCAACCTGAATTCTGCCTTTTAAGGCACCGCTTGCGACAGGGGTTTCGGTTAGAACGGCAATGCCTTTATCGGCGAGCATTTGTGAAGTTTCGTTAATGGAACCTTTATTTACGCACGAAACAATGAAATCAAAATCTGTTTTAAGTAAATTTTCCAAATTATCGAAAATCGGCACATTGTATTTTTTTGAAAATTCTTTTCTTTTAATTTCGTTTCTGATATAAATTCCAGAAACACAAAATTTTTCAGGAACGAGATTGGCAATCCTTAAATAAAACTCTGCTCGCCAGCCTGCCCCTATAATACCGTATCTTATCATAACCAATCCTCCAAATAATTTTGCTGAATTTCTTTTCTGTATCTGCCGGGTGTTGTTCCGGTTTGTTTTTTAAATACTTTATTAAAATGTTGCTGACAACCGAAACCGCAGTTTTCAGCAATAAGAGTAAGGGGTATTGTTGAATTCCATAACAGTTTTTTTGCTTCTGCGATTCTGCAATTTATCAAATAATTGTGAGGCGAAATACCGCAAGCAGAAGTAAAAATATTATGAAAATATATTGGACTTAAATTTACTGCGTTTGCAATATCTTTAAGATAGATGTCTTCTTTATAATTGGATTCCATATACCGCTTTGCATTTGTAATAATCTCATAGTTTTGGCCACTTTGCAACTTCGGAATTTCTGAATCGTATAATACAAGATTGATGAAAGAAAGTAAACGGCTGTAAAGCAGAAGTTGATTATCGCCGCTTTCGTTTAAAAGGATAATCTCCTCTAATTTTTCTGATATTTTTTGAGGGTGACTGCAAATAAAATATTCTGGAGCATTTGTTAGTAGTTTTGCAAGTTCCTCATCTGCTTTGAATTTAAGAAACATTGTTTTAAACGGAAGTTTACTATAGCGCACCTGATTTGGTTTGGCTATTTGAATATGGTGCTTTTTAATTATATATTCGTTATCGTTTGTATAGGTGGATTCCCCGTTTTCAAGATAGAATTCTATTTCGAATTTTTCGGTTTTTCGTTTTGGAGAAACACTTAAATTCCCAAATTCACTGCAGTCACAATAGCCGCAGGAAATATCATAAGGCAGAGTAATCATAAGAACCTCTCAGTAAGAAAAGTTAAAAACAAAGTAATATTATCGCTTTTAAATATGTAATTTTACAATTATAATACAATAAAATATAATAATTGTAAAGAGTTGATTTTTTTGGAAAAAGTAAAAATTTATGAAAGCAAAATAATAATTCCTACCTATCCCGAACCGGCGGCAGAAGAAATGCCGATGTTTGGTGAAAACCGCGTGCACCAGCGTTCAAGCGGAAGACCTTATCCCAATAAGGTTGTAATGGAAGTTGACCGCACAAAAAAGCAGGATAAGGAATACAAACTTGTAACCCTCGAAAACGAGTATGTTAAAATTGAAATTCTGCCCGAAATTGGCGGTAGAATTTATTCGGCATACGATAAAACCACAGGTTATGATTATTTTTATAAACAACACGTAATAAAGCCGGCACTTATCGGTGTGCTTGGCTCTTGGATTTCGGGCGGTGTCGAATTTAACTGGCCTTTCCACCACAGAGCATCGGGCTTTATGCCTTGCGATTTTACCATAGAGGAATTACCCGACGGCAGTGCGGCTTGCCACTTGTCCGAACACGACCCGATTGACCGTATGAAGGGTATGGTCAGCATTATTTTAAGAGCAGGGGAAACCTCACTTGAAACCAGAATGCGACTTTATAACAGAACATCTGCCGATAAGTCTTTCCTTTGGTGGGAAAATGCGGCGGTGCCTGTGAATGAGAGTTATCAGATTTTCTTCCCACAAGATGTTTCTTATGTTAATTTCCACTATTTAAAGTCAAGAACTACATATCCGATTGCCGGCAACGGTGTTTTTAACGGTATTCCTATGAATGAAGAACGCGATATATCTTGGCATAAGAATACCCGTCAGGCAACTTCATATTTTGCCTGCGCATCTGATTATGATTTCTTTGGCGGCTATGACCACTCTAAAGAGTGCGGTGTAGTCCATATCGGTGACCATCATATTTCCACAGGTAAAAAGATGTTTACCTGGGCGTACTGTCAACTTTCAAAATCTTGGGAAAATGCTCTTACCGATACGGATGGCGAATATGCGGAACTTATGGCAGGTTCATATTCGGATAATCAACCAAATTTCTCGTGGCTTGCACCTTACGAAACTAAAGAGTTTTCACAGCATTGGTACCCGATTTCTAAAATTGGCACACCGACATTTGCAAACCTTAACTGTGCTTTTAAATTAGACAAGGAAAACAATTCGTTTAAATTGCAATCAACTAAGGTTTATAAAAATGCAAATGTAAAGATTTTTGATAACGGTAATGTTTATTTTGAGGAAACCTGCGATTTAATTCCGAATGAGGCGCTTGCGTTTGAAATAAATGATTTGCCGCAATATGTTACTGTGCAGATTATTGCGGACGGTAAAATCATCGGAATGTATACCGAAAAGAAATTTAATAAATTCACAATGCCCGATGTAATTACGGATATGCCGTCTGCGGCAGGTATGAATGACCCTGATGAGTTGTATCTTGCAGGAGTTCATGTTGACCAATACCGCGACCCGCATACTAATCCTGACAGTTTCTGGAAAGAGGCAGTAAAGCGTAAAATCAATCATATTCCGTCGCTTATCGCTATGGCGAAATATGAGCTTTCAAGATATGCGCTCGACTCTGCTGAAAGTTATATAAAGAGGGCTATTGATGCTATTAGCATTTATAACGAGCGTGTGCAAAGCGGTGATGTTTACTATACATATGGCAGAATTCTTGAGGCAAAGGGTGAAACCGACAAGGCTTATGATTACTATTATAAGGCTTATTGGGCGGCAGACAGCGTTGCAAAAGCGATGACAAGAATAGCGCTTATTGATATTAAACGCAAAGATTATAATGAGGCTATCCGTCACGCCGAAAATGCTCTTGATTATGGCAGAAATAACAATCTTGCAATCTCTGTTTTGGTTATCGCTTTAAGAGAAATCGGTGAAAACGAAAAGGCTAACACCATTCTTAAAGAGCAACTTAAAAAGGATAGTCTTGACCACCTTGCAAGATATCTTTCGGGCGATAAGGATTTTTATGATATTATGGATTCCGATGCGGTGCAGACCTGCCTTGATATTGCGTTTGATTTGTCTGCCATGGGAAGATATGAGGACATTGTTTTACTGCTTGAGGGTGTAATTTCTAAAACCGGCGGAAACAAAATGGCTTATTTTGCTTTGGGATATTATAAATTCCTTGTAGGCGTTGACGGTAGCGATGAATATAAAAAAGCCGAAACCGCAATACTTGGCGCGGCTTATCCTGTTCGCATTGAGGAGCAAAAGATTTTAGAGGATGTTATTTCTAAAACCGATAGCAAAACCGCAAAAATGTTACTTGGCTGTCTTTTGTATAATAAACTTCATTATAATGAGGCGGTAGAACTTTGGGAGCAGTGCGATGATTATATCGGTAGAAGAAATCTTGCGGTTGCATATTTCAGTCATCTGAATAGGGCGCAACAGGCGCTTGATATAATGAATGCGCTTGTAAAAGAGCGTAAAGATGATGAAGAATTGCTTTACGAAACCGTTTGCCTTATGGATAAAATGGGTGTAGCACCCGAGGAAAAAATTGCTTTGATAACATCAAATAAAGTTGCCCGCGACGATGTTTTAACCGAGCTTGCAAAGGCGTATAATCAAGCCTTTATGCCCGATAAGGCGATAGAAACCCTTATGTCACACAACTTTGTTCCTTGCGAGGGGGGCGAGCACGCTATTGCCGACCAGTATATGTTTGCTTACCTTGTGAAGGGCAAAACCGAACTTGATAACGGAAATTATAAAAAAGCAATAGAATATTTTCGCGAAGGTCAGGTGTTGCCGCAAAGTCTTGGTGCGGGAATATGGAATCATTGTAAGCTTATTCCGCTTAAATTCCATGAAGCAATTTGTCTTGAAAATATCGGACAAAAGGCAAAGGCAGACGAGATTTTCCGTTATATTGCAACCACACAAATCGAATATTTCAGCAATATGCATCTTAAAGAACTGCCTTATTTCCAAGCACTTTCTTTCAACCGCTTAGGCGAGGAACTCAAAGGACAACACCTTATTACCAAATATTTTAGAGAATGGAGTAAGATTAAAGATATTAAGGATAACGGATATTTCGGTACAACGCCGTTCTTTATTCCGTTTGTTGATGAACCTGCAAGACTTCGCAAAGCACAGTACCTGTATTTAACAGGACTTTGTGAAGCGTATATGGAAAATTCCAAAACTGCAAAAGAAAATCTTAAAGAAAGCGTAAGCCTTAATAATGAAAATATGTTGGCGTTTTTCTTCAGTAAATTTATTTGATTAAAATAACAATTATTACGCTGCCTCTATCATTGGTCTTTTTGGCGAATGATAGAGGTTTTGATTTTTTTGGAATTAGTTTCTTCAAAATTCAATAATAGTGATTTCTGTTTTAATATTTAGCGAAAATTTGCCATACAAAGCGTCGGTGAAATATTACAATAGAGGTAACACGGATATATCTGGCGAGCATTAAGGGAAGTGATGCCGATGGCTGAAAGGATTCTAGGCTTTTAGAAACATTAAGAGCATTTAATTCGCATAATTATTTTGTAAGCGAGCATTCATTGGGGGATATTTGCCATGAAAAATAATTTATGTGATTATGAGGTTAAAAACATA
>JAZREH010000069.1:0-3360 GCA_045660705.1 Acutalibacteraceae bacterium | reverse complement strand
CACAGTCCCGACCGAATCGGTAATGGCAGGCGAAATTATCTTTATAAAATCGGGCGAGCGCATCCCACTTGACGGTATTGTAACCGAAGGGGGCGGCGGTGTTGACGAATCGATGCTTACGGGCGAGGGTCTGCCCGTCGAAAAGGCGGCGGGCGACCCCGTCACAGGCGGAAGTTTAAACCTTAACGGCAGTCTTACCGTAAAGGTCACCAAAACGGGCGAAGATACCGCGCTTGCGGGTATAATCCGTTTTGTCGAGGAGGCACAGAGCAAAAAAGCCCCCATTTCAAAGGTTGCCGACAGGGTTTCGGGAATTTTTGTGCCCGTTGTTATGGCGGTTGCGGTGATTGCCGCCGCTGTATGGCTGATTTTGGGTTATAACCTTGGTTTTGTCCTTAAAATTTTTACAAGCGTACTTGTGGTTGCCTGCCCTTGCGCGCTTGGTCTTGCCACCCCGACCGCCGTTATGGTGGGTACGGGACTTGGTGCTACAAACGGTATTCTTATCCGCAACGGCGAGGCGCTTGAAACGGCGCACAAAACCCGAGTTGCGGTCTTTGACAAGACGGGCACGCTGACCCTTGGAAAGCCCGCCGTCACCGATATAATCTCACCCGACCCCGAAAATGCACTTTCCCTTGCGGCGGCACTCGAGTTACACAGTGACCATCCGCTTTCGCGTGCGGTTTGCGCCTTTGCCGAGCAAAAAGGAATTGTACCGCCCACCGCCACCGATATAGTTACGGTTTCGGGCAAGGGTATCAGCGGTATAATAAACGGCAGTTTTGTACTTGTGGGGAACGCGATTTTTATGGAGGAAAACGGGGTTGACACCGCAGGTTTCGGCGATGATGCCCTGCGTTTTGGCAGTCAGGGGAAATCCCTTGTTTTTGTGGCACAGGACAAAAAGGCGCTGGGTCTTTTGAGCCTTTCTGACACTGTAAAACCCACCGCGAAAGATGCAATAAAACTTCTTAAATCATATAATATCCGCACCGTACTGCTTTCGGGCGACAACAAACAAAGTGCCGAGTACACCGCCGCGCTTGTCGGCATCGACGAGGTGTATTCGGGTGTCCTGCCAAGCGGAAAGGCACAGATAATCGCCGAAATACGGCAAAAGTACGGAAATGTGCTTATGGTGGGCGACGGAATCAACGACGCACCCGCCCTTGCCGAGGCAGACACAGGCTGTGCTATCGGCGGCGGAAGCGATACGGCTATCGAATCTGCCGATATTGTGCTTATGCGCGATGACCCCTGCGACGCGGCACGCGCGGTACAAATCAGCACACTTACGATGCGCAATATAAAACAGAATCTGTTCTGGGCATTTTGCTATAACACCGTATGCATACCCATTGCGGCAGGGGTCTTATTCCCTGCTTTCGGTCTGCTTATGAATCCGATGCTGGGTGGACTTGCTATGTCGCTCAGTTCGGTCTGCGTTGTAACAAACGCCCTGCGGCTTAAAAGTAAAAAACTTGATTAGGAGATATTTTTTATGAAACACATTATTTTGGTACCTGATATCCATTGTGAAAACTGCGTAAAACGTATAAACAGTGCCCTTGGCGAGGCAAAACTCAACTTCACCGTTTCGCTTGAAAATAAAACCGTTACGGTGGACGGTTGCGAGCACTGCCTTAAAACTGCTGTCGATCTTATATACGACCTCGGATTCACACCTGAAGTAAGATAATCTAAAAGCACAGGCACTTCGGAAATTCCGAAGTGCCTGTGTCTTTATTTGCTATATCAACTGTTTTTTTCAGGAACAAAACCCTCAAATATTACGGCGGCGCCGTCTTTCATCGCGTTCTTTCGGGCTTGTTCAGATTTTACCGTCCATACCACCCGTTTTGCGCCCCACAGACCCGTCGCAATACCCACCGCTATGCGGTTATATCTGTCAAATCTATAGGATATAAAATCGGGGCGGTTATATACATTTGTTATAAGCGTTGCAATTATCCTAGATAGCAATTTCTTGTTTGAATCAACAAGTTGACCGCGCATAATTTCGGGGCGATTTTTACGGTACCAACCGACCAGAACAGGATTAAATGACTCGACACAGTAGTCGCCCGTATAACCGCCAAGAATACGGTCGGCGGCGACGCAGACCGATGTGTCAAAATCTTCGCCCTTTAGTTCTACCATTATCGGCACCCTACCGTCAACCGTTTTCAGCACCTCTGTAAAGCGGGGGATTTTTTCGCCCGTACCGACAAGACGCAACTGTTCGATTTCGTTTGCCGTAAAAGATGAAAATTTTCCTTTTTTGCCCGTCATACGGTGTAGGTTATTATCGTGGAAAACAAAGACCTCGCCGTCCTTTGAAAGCCGCACATCAAGTTCTATCCCAAAACCATATTTTGAGGCGCGGTCAAATGCCGACAGACTGTTTTCGGGGATACCGTCACCCCACAGACCGCGGTGTGCATAGTCGGTGAAAAACCGTTCAAACGGTACAACGCGTTTGCCCTTTATACCGGGGAAAACCAATACAAAGGCATATATCAGCAACGCCGCCAACAAGACACCGATTAAAATATACAAAGCCGTCACAAAATCACCTAATCATCAATATCAAGGTTTTCAAGCATATCCTTTTTCTGCAAAGGTTTTGAATCGCCGTGCTTTACAAACTGCATCGTAACGAAAGCAAACGCGACAAAAATCGCCGCATACGGGAAAAGGGTGGTCATACCGACACCCGTCAGAAACGCACCGCTTAAAATAGGCGTGATTATCTGTGCGCTCATACTTGCGGTATAATAAAAGCCCGTATACCGACCGACATTACCGCCACGCGCAAGTTCGACAACCATCGGATAACTGTTTACATTTATGGTCGCCCAACCGACACCCGCAAGGGCAAAAAGCGCGTTCATAATCCAAAGGTTACTGCCGCTTCGCATAAAGGACGCCGCGCCAAAAGCAACACCAAGCATTAAAACACCCGCGATTATGGTCTTTTTTCTGCCGATTTTAGATGCCACAATACCGACGGGAATATACGAAACGATTGCTGCCGCCTGTGCCACCATAAGGGTCAGGTTATAGTCGAGGTTTAAAACACTTCCCGCATAGACCGAATATTTACTTGTAACGGCGTTATATCCCATAAACCAGAAAACCACCGATAAAAGTATAAACAAATGCGAGGTAAGTTCGCCGCGTGACAGTTTTTTATCACCCGACAAGTCGCCTTCTTTTTGGTCGTTTTCCGCATTTATAAGGTCAGCCTGTTTAGCCCACTTCGGCTCCTTTACAAACAGTACGAATATTATAAGAGCCGCCACCATAATGCCCGCCGTTACAAGGAAAAATGTCGTATAATTCATAAGTGCGTTG
>JAZREH010000068.1:0-3787 GCA_045660705.1 Acutalibacteraceae bacterium | reverse complement strand
AAAGAAACAAAAACCAACGTTGTTGACCTTTCCTACGCTCTGAACACCGCCTTTATGGTAGGTTGCGACTACCGAAATGAAACAAACTGGTCACCCATTTACTTTGACGGAAAAATTCGCACATTATCACTTTATTCCGATATGCGTACAGCCACTGAAATTGCAAGTGACTTTAAAAACGGTGTTTCTGCCGACGATACAAACCTTTTGGCAGACTATAATTTCGACGGAAAATACAATGCGCGTGTCGAGGACAACAGTTCAAACATCAACGACCTTTACTGCCCGCCCGTTCCCGAAACCTGCATAGGTAGTGATGAAGGTGTTTCTCTTTCAGAAGAAAACCACTATAAAATGACAAAGGTCATTGAAAACACTCCTACTACCCTTGAAGCAACAATATTTGTTCCTACCGCCTTATCCGACCGCGCAGGCATCATTATGAGTAACTTCAGAGATGCACTTACCGAGCAAAAGGTAGCAGCGGGTAAATTCCGCGATTTTATGGCTTGGGAAATACACAAAAACGGACATCCCCGTTTGAATATATCATATATAAATTCCGGCGGTGAATACATTATTGGCGATTATATCTTTTCAACTGTAGATGTACGTACAGGCAACTGGGCACATCTTTCCCTCACTTATGATTCCGAAAATTCCACACTCACCTGTTATCTTAATGGTGTGGCAAAAGAAACAAAAACCAACGTTGTTGACCTTTCCTACGCTCTGAACACCGCCTTTATGGTAGGTTGCGACTACCGAAATGAAACAAACTGGTCACCCATTATTTACTTTGACGGAAAAATTCGCACATTATCACTTTATTCCGATATGCGTACAGCCACTGAAATTGCATCAGACTATGCAAACGGCATTTCCCTTAATGACCCGAATCTTTTAGCCGCTTATAACTTTGACGGTCAATATATGATTGATACCGCTGACAATAGCAACAATGAAAACGATCTTGAAAACATATGTATTTTCTTTACAGAAAATACGCTTAACGATTACGCATATTCCTTTGCTGTTATCGGCGATACACAGACACTGTCATACAAATATCCCGACCAACTGCACCATATTTATGATTTTATCCTTGAAAACAAAGAAAGCAAAAAGATTTCACACGTTTTCGGTCTTGGTGATATAACCGACAGAAATACCGACGAAGAATGGCAACTCGCGAAATCCCAAATAAGCCGCCTTGACGGTGTTGTGGATTATTCAATGGTACGCGGCAACCACGACGGAACGGCCAAATTCAACGAATATTTTGGTGTTGATTCAGGTTCTGCATACGCTAACCAATATGCCGGATACTGTGAAGAAATCGGAACGGGCATAAACAATACATACCGTTTCTTTACTGTAGGTCAAACAGATTATCTTGTGCTCAATCTTGACTACGGCGCCGCCGATGTTGTGCTTGACTGGGCGAACAAAATAATCGCCGCACACCCCAACCACAATGTAATTATAAACACCCATGCATATCTCACAAACGACGGCACCACCCTTGATGCCAACGATACAACAACTCCTACAAAAGACGGATGTGAAAACAACGGCGAAACTATGTGGCAAAAGATGATTTCAAAACACAACAATGTCGTTATGGTATTCTCGGGTCATATAACAAGCGATTACATCGTTATGACACAGGCGCAGGGCGAAAACGGCAATATGGTTTCGCAGTTCCTTGTTGACCCGCAGGGTCTTGACGGTCGAAACGGCACCGAAGGATTCGGAATGGTCGCAATGCTCTATTTTTCCGAAGATGGGAGAAATGTTCAGGTTGAATATTACTCCACAGTTAAAAAGAAATACTATTTAAAGGAAAATTCCTTTACCTTTACCGCACACAAGGTTGACCCGCGTTACGGTGACGTAAACGACGATGCTGATGTTAATATACTTGACCTTATAAGGCTTAAAAAGGTGATTGCACAAGAGCCCGTAAAATATAATCCACGTACCGCCAACTGCAACCTTGATAAGGCACTTGATGTAAACGACCTTACACATCTTCGCAAAATAGTGCTTGGCATTATTTCATAAACAAAAAAATTCGGCTTCGCAAACTTAAATGTTTGCGAAGCCGTCATTTTATTTTATTGCCGTAATATCGTACGGCGTAGTCTGATAAACAAAGTAGTTAAGCCAGTTTGAATAAAGCAGATTTGCGTGGGCGCGCCAAGTAACCATCGGCGGCTTTTCGGGGTCGTTGTCGGGGAAGTAATTTTTAGGTATTTCAATCGGTTTTCCCGCGGCGACATCACGCAGATACTCGTTTTTAAGGGTATCAGCATCATACTCCGAATGACCCGTTATAAATATCTGCCGTCCGCCCTTGGTAGCCACAGCGTAGACACCCGCCTCGCTCGAAGAAGACAGGATTTTCAGCGCCTTTACCGCCTTTATATCAGCCTTATCAACCGTTGTATGGCGAGAATGCGGCACCATAAAGGTATCGTCAAAACCGCGGAAAAGTATCGACCGCTTATAATCCACCTTGTGCGGGAAGATTCCGAACATCTTTTTATCAAGCGGCTTTTTATCAATGCCGAAATGGTAGTAAAGTCCCGCCTGTGCACCCCAGCAAATGTGGAATGTGCTGTGGACGTGGGTTTTACTCCACTCCATTATCTCGCAAAGTTCGTCCCAGTATTCAACCTCTTCAAAAGGCATCTGTTCAACCGGTGCACCCGTAATAATCATACCGTCAAAGGTCTGATTTTTTACATCGTCAAAGGTTTTATAAAACGCAAAAAGATGTTCTGCCGATGTGTTTTTGGAAACGTGGCTTTTAGTGTGTATAAATTCAAAATCCACCTGCAAGGGAGAGTTTCCAAGAAGCCTTGACAACTGTGTTTCGGTTTCAATCTTTTTGGGCATAAGATTCAAAAGAAGTATTTTAAGCGGTCTTATATCCTGTGTTATGGCGCGTTTTTCGGTCATAACAAATATATTTTCATTTTCAAGAGTCTTGACCGCAGGCAAATCATTTGGAATTTTTATCGGCATATTTTCACCAACCTTTTAAAGATTTTTGTTTATTACATATTATCAAGTGCCTGTTTTATGTCGTTTATAAGGTCCTCTGCCGCCTCGATACCGCAGGAAAATCTTACAAGGTCTGCCGAAACACCCGCAGCAAGCAGTTCCTCATCGTTCATCTGACGGTGGGTTGCGCTTGCGGGATGCAGACAGCAGGTGCGTGCATCGGCAACATGGGTTTCAATCGCGGCAATTTTCAGATTCTTCATAAAGTTTTCAGCCGCACTTCTGCCGCCCTTTACACCGAAACTTACAACACCGCAGGTGCCGTTTGGCATATACTTTTTGGCAAGGTCGTAATACTTATCACCCTCAAGCGACGGGTATGTGACCCAAGCGATACGGTCATCGGTCTGCAGATACTTTGCAACGGCAAGCGCGTTTTCGCAGTGCTTTGCCATTCTGACATGCAAACTTTCAAGACCGAGGTTTAAAAGAAATGCATTCTGGGGCGCCTGAATAGCACCGAAATCACGCATAAGTTGAACGGTAGCCTTTGTAATAAAAGCACCCTCAATACCGAAACGCTCGGTATAGGTAACACCGTGGTAACTGTCGTCGGGTGTGCAAAGTCCCGCGAATTTTTCGGGGTACTTTGTCCAGTCAAATTTGCCCGAATCGACGATACAACCGCCGACAGCCGCACCGTGACCGTCCATATATTTAGTGGTCGAATGGGTTACGATATCTGCGCCCCATTCAAACGGACGGCAGTTTACGG
>JAZREH010000067.1:0-2558 GCA_045660705.1 Acutalibacteraceae bacterium | reverse complement strand
AAGTTAAGATATGCGGTGGCAAAAGCCTCGGGGATAGCCGCCGCCTCTATCACAGAACAGTTTTTCGGTATCGGCATTGCCATATCGTATTTTACATTAACATATTCGGCATAACCGCCGCCGCCAAGAAGTGCGCACACCTTGTCGCCGATTTTGTAGTCGGGTTTTGCCTTGGCGCCATCGCCCATCTGAACCACAGTACCCGCAACCTCAAGTCCCATCCATTCCGGGCAACCCGCGGGCGGGGGATAGTCACCCTCTCGCTGCATTAGGTCGGCGCGGTTTAACGCCGCTCCCTCAATTTTGATAAGCAGGTCTTCGTCGCCGAGCACTGGGTCGGGCACATTATCCCAACGTAAACTCTGGTCGTCGTTTACTAATATTGCTTTCATTATAAATTCCTCTTTCTATTGTATTTTTCTGCAACCGTCTATCTGATAGTTTTGTCCCGATATGTAACCCGCTTCATCGCTTGCAAGAAAACAGATAAGAGCCGCGTTTTCCATATCACTGCCGGTTCTTCCAATGTAACTGAATTCATTTGATTCGGTATAATTTACATCTGGATTGTCGGCAGGACTTACCGTACCGGGTGATACTGCATTAACTGTTATATTGTGTTTTGCAACCTCTTTTGCCAGTGCTTTCGTAAAAGAAATAATCGCACCTTTTGTTGCAGAATATGTTGTCATATTGGCATTCCCGTAAACGCCCGCAACCGAAGCAACATTTACTATTCTGCCGTAACGGTTTTCGGTCATTTGCGGAAGTAGTGATTTAGTGAAATGAACTACACCCATAATGTTGATGTCCAAAAACTTGTTCCATTCATCGCTTGTTATTTCGGTGAACGGTTTATACATCCGCCATACAGCAGCATTGTTTATAAGTATATCAATTTTTCCAAATTGTTTTAAGGCTTCTTCGGTTACAAAAGAAACCTTTTCTTCATCGGTGATATCACATTCAAAAATCAAAACATCATTTGTGAAGTTTTGTATTTCCTTTTTTACATCATAAAGTTTTTCGATATTTACATCAACAAGTATAAGTTTCGCGCCACATTCTGCAAGTTTTAATGCGACAGCCCTGCCTATGCCCACTGCAGCACCTGTTATAAGTGCACATTTACCGGCAAAATTCATAAATACACCTCATCAAAAACCTAAATCGTCACGAATGGTTTTTTCAATACTTAAAAGCGGTTGCGGCGCGGTCGAAAGGTGGTCGTGCTCGTATACAACTAAACTCATACAACAACCGAGTTTTATTCCAAGCCGCCTGTGAATCGAAGTGAACTTGCCGCCGCTTAAAAACAGGAAAGGTGCGTCAAGTTCGGTGCTCAGCAACTGATTTATGCGCAGGTTTTCAATCTGTTCTTCCATTGTTTCCGCCGAAACTACTATTTTTATAATATCGGCGCCGCGGCGTTTCTGTTCAAGTGCAATTTCAAGTACTCTTTCGGCAGGTGTGAACTTAAGAACATGGGACGACATTAGCACTTCAGCACCTTTTTCATGAAGACTGTCAATAAGTTTCATCTGCTTTTCAATCGCCTTTGGGTCACGTGCAACCTCGTCGGGTTGCTTATCAAAAAGGTCGCCGATAACATCACAGAGTGTGCCGCCGCACTCGGCAAGGGTAATAAGTCCGTCTGCCAGTTCGTCATCGGTCTTGCCCACATTGTGTGCGCACCTATAATATGTAACATAGGACGGTTTACCCTGCATTTCACTAAAGATTCTCCTATACACTTCGGGAGTATGGTATTCGGGTTTAAGGCTTTCAACCTGCAAGCCGAATGCTTCGCCGCCTGTACAATTTGCGTTCCTTATTCTGCCGATAGCGGTTTCGGGTGTTTCGCACTGTAACATAACGGTAAGCAACGGTTTATCGTATTTCAAAAATGTAGGTTTCATAATTTATCCTCTTTTCATCGCGTTTCTGCCGCCGTCAATCATAATATTTTCGCCGTTAATAAACTGCCCCTTGCTTGATGCAATAAACAGACAAAGGTCGATAATTTCCTGTGGCTCGGCGGCGCGTCCAAGCATAGTTTTCATACTTGCCATACTGGCTCTGGTCAAAACGGGACCTGGGGATACACAAACCGCGCGCACACCGTATTTTGCACCGCACTGTGCAAGTGATTTGGTAAGCCCGAACATAAGTCCTGCTTTGGCGGTGGGGTAGTCCATACGGTAACCCCCGCCCTCCTGACCTGTTATAGAGCCGATATTTATGATAAGACCGCTTTTCTGCTCGCGCATTTGTTTCATAACGGCGTGTGCAAAGTAAAAAGGACCTTTCAGGTTTACATCAAGTCCCCAATCGTAAACATCAATCGGAACATCGGGAAATTCGGGATATTTTTCGCGGTCAACACCGCACATTCTTGTGGCTGTACCACCCGCAAAGTTTGCCATAATATCAATACTGCCAAACTCTTTTACCGCAATATCACGCGCATTACATACCTGATTGTAGTCGCGTACATCGCACAAAACGCCAACTGCTTTTCCGCCGTCTTTGGCGTTAATTTCGGCGACCTTTTCGTT
>JAZREH010000066.1:0-2230 GCA_045660705.1 Acutalibacteraceae bacterium | reverse complement strand
TGAAAATCAGAAATTTGAGCGATATGTTTTTACAACCGTTGCCTATACGGCGGAAGATGTGGCGTCCAAAAGCGGAGTATCACCGATAGTGCTTGTCGCGTCTGTCGGGGGCGGTCTGCTTGCTGTTGCTACTGCAGCAGTTATGGTTTTACTTTACTTAAGGCGTAAAAAAGTTTCAAAGTAAGTCTCTTTTGAAAGGAAAAATTTTTATGAAAAAAATATTAGCATTACTTGTTGTTTTATCGCTTTGTTTTTCTGCCGTGGGTTGCTCGGGTGATAAGGGTGACGGCGGAAAAACTAATAAGGATGACGCAAATGTTGAGGTTATCCGTATCGCTAAAGCCGCTTATCATGTTGATAACGACTCTTACGGCGAAGATGACGAATACGGTGAAGCCATAAGAAATATGATAGCCGAAATAGAGGGTGAGGAAAATATCAGAATTCAAATAGATTACTATTCTCCCACCGAATTCGGTAAACTTGCGCAGACCGCCATTACCAACGGCGACACTTCTTTTGCCGATATTATGATAATGAAACTCTTTACTTTCGGTCCGCTTTATGCTCAGGGACTTCTTCTGGATTCGTCGGAACTTCCCGGTCTTGATGTGACCTCAGATGTGTGGAGTAAAGAATTTATTGACCTTGCAACCTTTGGTGGAAAAACATACGGCGTTGCAAGTCCAGGACTTACAAATTCGGGCTCTTCGGGTACAGGAGTGTTGTTTAATGAAGACCTTGCTGATTCGCTTGGTATTGAAGATCCCGTTCAGTTGGCCCGTGACGGTAAGTGGACTTGGGATAAACTACGCGAACTTTCCCTTAAAGCGGCAAAGGACCTTAACAATGACGGCAAGTTTACCGAAGAAGACCGCTTTGGCTGTTCCTCTGACAGTTGGGACGCCATTGTTCCCGTATACTTCACATCGGGCGTTTCCACAATGATAAAGCAGGACGACGGCAGATTGGTATACAATATGTTAAGTGACGAGGCAAATAATGTTGCACAGAAGTTCCACAGCACCTTTACTACGGAAGACGGAATGTTTTATGCGGCAGGTTTTAACGGACTAAAGCAAGGTGAGCAGTTTGCTGCAGGAAAAACGCTGTTCCATATTGGCGGACTGTTAAAGGAAAACAGCGAAGCGACATTTGAAACTATGGCGCTTCCGCTTCCTAAATATACCGATGACAGCGAGTATATTTCCACCTCTTGGCATAATTCTGACATAATTGCCGTTCCGATGATTGCCGAAAGAAAGGAACTTATAGGTAAGGTGTTGCAGATGTTGGGCGAAAAATCCAAGGATTTTCGTAAGCACAGCATTAATGATTTGGCTGTTAATTATGTTGATCGTGATACCTATATTGAAATGTGCAATCTTTCTACCAAATTTGTTATAGACCCATGCACTCTTATGATAAATTCGGACGAAAAAATTTCTATGGGAACGATGCGTGCGATAGGTACCTATATTATCAATAAGCAGATACCGTTTTCGCTTTATCCGCAAAGTCAGGCATCGGCTATACAAAGTCTGCTTGATGAAATGTTTAATCCTAAATAAGGAGGAAACCCAATGAAAAAGCGGATTACAGTTTCGCTGATGACCGTGCTTCTTTTTGTGACATCCGTTCTTAGCGGTTGCGGTGATAAAACCGTCACCACAACCGCTGAGAATTCCGGTTATGGTAAGCAAATAGCGTTTGTTCGTTTTGAGGAAAAACCTTCAAGCAATGGTATGCAGTTTACACTTGATGGGCTTGACTATGATCCAACTGTGGGCAATCTTGCAGGCAGAAAATATTATAAACTTGATAAAAAGACGGCGGAACTTGAATTTAAACTTGATAAGGACACTGCCGCCGAATTAAAGGATAAAGATATCTTTTTTAAACTGGAATATAACGAAAGCGGTTCAAAGGAACTTAAACTTGCGTTTACCTCTACCGCAGGAAAGAGCGAGGTTTCCGTACAGATGCGCGGTACCAGTTCCTGGGGTGGGAAATCGGTTAAGATAGACGGTTTTAAATATAACGAGGATGCCGAATACGATTTCAAACTCAGTATGGGCACAGCAACACAATTATGGCTTCACTCGGTAAGTGTTGTTGCGGTCGATAAAAGGGAAGCGGCGTACCCGATGTTTGTTAAAAGCGGATATCAGAGTTCCAATAAGGCGGTTATAACGGGAAATGTTCTTGATTACGGTGCTGTGGGCGACGG
>JAZREH010000065.1:0-6770 GCA_045660705.1 Acutalibacteraceae bacterium | reverse complement strand
ATTCAAATTCGATGCTGCAATTGAATTTTTGCTTTATAAAGTTCAGAATTTCGCTTGATTCGTTTATGCTTTTTATGTAGGGGTTGTATTTTACTATTCCCCATTTGATGGTTGCGGTTGAAGTCACCGTTGTATTGCTTTGTGTTGTTTCCTTTTTGCACCCGCAAAGTAAAAGCAAAACGGCGACAACAATTGATACAATCCTTGTAATGCTTTTGATTTTTTTCATATAATACACCCTACACTTCGGAATCGGTATGTTCAAGACTTTCAATATACTTGTTGTTGAATTGAGTGGGTATTTTAAGGATGGCGGTAAAAACACCTTTTGCGCTTGTAAGATTAAGTCCGTATTCTTCGCCGAAGACGATACTTATGCGGTCCTGAATGTTTTTAAGACCGTAACCCTTGGTGGCTTTTTGTAAGAAGTTGTTCGGGTCGCCTTCAATATCGGGCGCACCGTTGTTTATTATTTTAAAAACGATATTATCGTCGATGTTGTGCGCCGAAATGTGTATTATCCCCTCACCGTCGGGAAGATTATTGACGCCGTGTTCAATAGCATTTTCTACAAGCGGTTGCAGGCAAAGGTTAATGGTGGTATATGTGTACACCGATTTGTCGATATCGTATTCGATTGCAAAACGGTAGTCGTGAAGCCGTTGTTGCAGATTGCAGTACGCCTTGACATTCATTATTTCGTCTTCAACCGAAATAAGGTTTTTGCCCTTGTTGAGCGTTGTTCTGTAATAGTTTGAAAGTTGGACAATTACATCGGTTATAACGGTGTCGCCCGATATAATCGCCTGACTTGCTATCATATTGAGGGTGTTGTAAAGAAAATGGGGGTTTATCTGCGCTACAAGAGCCTTGTTTTGCGCGTCCTGAAGTTTGATTTGCGAAATATAGTTATCGTTTATAAGTTGGTTAAGGCTTTCAAGTGCCTGTGAACAGAAACGGGATATGTTGCCGATTTCGTCCTCGATATCCTCGGCTTCAAAAACGGTAAGGTCACCGTTTGAAAAACGATTCATCTGGGATTCAAGCAGACGTACACGCTTACTAAGACTGCGCGACATAAAAAGACAAAGCGCAATTACCAATAAAAGGCATACCATCCACACAATAATAGGAATCATAAGATAATTGCGAATGGGTCCGTAAATGGAATCTTCGGGTACTATACAGTACAGATTTATGTTGTAATTCGGTATTTCGGTGTGGTCGCACATAAATGATTTTCCGGCAGTAAAAAATCTGTCGTCGCTTTTTTTAAGCATCCGTTCGGTAACCTTTCCGATTTCGAATGTGAAGTATTCTTTGCTGTATATGGTGTCGTTTCCAGGACCGAACATATAAATGCCGTATTCTTCGTGGCTAAGTTCAGTATAATCGTTTACCATATCCTGCATATCAAACCGCAGTGTTATAAGTCCCAAAGACAACTGACTGTACATATCCTGTATCGGATATGCGGCGTAAATATTACCGTTTTTACTGTACCAGGTTGCATATCGCCGTGTTATCGCATTGCTAAGGTTTTTGTCCTGTGCAACGTCTGAAAGTGGACAGAAAGCATCGTTATCGTGCATAACATTAGCAAAAATCGTAAATTCCTTGATTTCGGGAACTGCAATCTGCATTTCGGTCATCTGTTCGTTCAGATAATTGTTTATTTCGTATGCCGTCATTATGTTTTCGGATTCCTGCACAATGCTTAAAAAGGTCGGGTCGCATATCAGATTGTTGACGATATATTCGCACTGTGACAGTTTGCTTTTCATCAGGTTGGAAATCTTTTCATTTGAATCCGATATGGTGGAGGTTGTGCGTTCAAAAAGAATGTTGGTAAAAAGAAGAGAGGTTATAAGGGTGGCGATAAAGAAGGGAATTATGCAAAAAAGCAGATATGAATAAAATATCTTTTTACTGAAGGTTTTATTTTCGTACCACAGTTTAATCCGTTTAAACAACTAATCACCCCTTTAATACTTTGCGGACAAAATGTTTTTTATCTTACACCAAAATGATTTTGACGGTACTGAATACAGGTTTGTCCGAACTTCTTTTTAAATTGCGAACAAAAATAAGGATAGTTTGAAAAACCTACCATTTTTGCAACGGCATATATGTTGTGGGACGTGCTTTTAAGCAGCATACACGCCTTGTCCATCCGGTAGTCGTTAAGATACTGGGTGAAACTTTTACCCGTTTCTTTTTTGAAAATGTGACTGAAATACGGAGAGGAAATATACACCCGCCTTGCGACATCGGTGCGGTTAAGGTCGTTCATATATTCGGCGTGGATTATACCGATTGCCGTTCGTGTTACGGTGCTGATTTCGCCGCCTTGTTCCTGGCTTTCAGGTTCGGTTACAAGCGAAATCATCAGTGCAAAGCGTTGTTTTACTTCGCTTATCGTGGAAGAAGAAGTTATATCTTCGATTGCCTGTTCGTAATAAAACGGGGAAGATGTTCCGCCTAAAAACTGCTTTATAATTTCGAAGAATATATACTTGCACTGCTTTGAAGTAACACCCTGTGCGGTCATAACGCCGATAAGGTGTTCAATGTCGGCGTTTGTGTTTGTGTTCTGTTCTGAAATGCCGCGTCCAATTCTTCGCGCAAGACCGAAAAGCGGAGTTATATCGCCCTGCTCCTGTGACTGTTCGGAGACACGGTAAAGTCGCGAAGTATGTCCCCAGAATACATCTTCTTTTCTTTGGACTGACACCGATTTATGTGCTACGTTAAGCGATACAGTGTCGTTTTCAAATTCGGCACAGTAAACCGAACAGGGTGAAATTTCACAAATCTTTCGGTAAAGTTCGCCATCAAAAACGGTTTTGTTTTCGCCGTCTTTTCGGGCAAGCACCAAAAGACAGTCCTTGTCATTGCGAATAAGACAGCGGTCGATGTTCTGACCTATAAAATCAGCCGCTTGCGAATGAAACTGTTCGTTTATGTATATCGTAATAACTGCTGAATAATCAGAAAGCGGTTCGGGCAGCGTTCCGCATTCGGTACAACCTGCCTGCAAGCAGTTATCAAACTGTTGCCAGATAAGACTGTTCTGGTTTTCACTGTGTTTTTTCGAAACTGCGGCAAGGGTCTTATAAAATTCATCGGAATTTATTGGCTTTAAAAGATAGTTTGTAACACCGAACTGCAACGCTTTTTTTGCAAATTCAAAGTTGCCGAATGCACTGAAAACAATTATCTGAAGTTTGGGGGAGAAAACCCGCGCCTTTTCGATAAGTTCGAGCCCGTCCATCTGCGGCATTTTGATGTCGGTTATCATAATGTCTATCTCGTTTTTCTTTAAAACTTCAAGAGCATCTATTCCGTTAGCCGCCTCAAAAACCTCTGCATCGTCCTTTTTCTGAACAACCAGAAAGCGCAGAACATCACGGCTGCCTTTGGAATCGTCAACGATAAGTATTTTCATTTTCTTCTCCGTTTCGATTTTGTAGATAAGTATTATATTAAACCTAACAATCCTATAATACAATATTTATCCGCACTTTGACAGTTTTTTTATATAAAAACTTCCAACATCTAACAAAAATGAAATAAATATTACTTTTTTAATATTTTTTTGGTAGAAAACTGTAACTTGTGGCGTTTCGTAATTAAAATACAGTTCAAAAGTGAAATGATTCGCACATATTTGATATTTACCAAAAAAACACGAAAATATATAATATAATTGGACAAATAATCAACAGGATGGAGAGAATTCTATGTTAGTGTCGCAATTGGTTAATAAAAACGGAAGAAGGTATCTTGAATATAAGGGGGAACCGCAACTTCTGTACGGCGTTCAACTTAAACTTGGCGATTTGCAGCGCGTCGGTTTAAGCGAGGAAGAAATCGAACGGGAAACCGAAAACCATTTCAGAATGTCGGCTGTGTGTCATTTTCCGATAGTATGTGTCCCTGTAACCTGGAAGGGACATATTGAACCCGCGCGTGTGTCGGGCGGCGACTGTGAATTTGTTAAAAAATGTATTGGTTACTGTGATAAGTATAATCTTTCTATCCATTGGCTTTGGTTTGGAAGTAATGTCTGCGGTGGGCAGGGAAATACGCCGCAGGATATCTGGGATGATGCCGAAACCTATCCGCGCTATACCGAAAACGGGGAAAATCTGCTTGAAGTCGACCATCCTGATTTTGTCGCGCGCGAAAAGGCGGCTATGCAGTATTTTCTTGATATGCTTGTACGCCTTGATGTAAACCACCGTACAAGCGGTATTCAGATTGAAAACGAACCCGATTTCGGCAATTGGCATACCCAACGCGCAAGGCGTCAGAAACTTATTGACGAACTTGGGAAATTGGTAAAGCAGAGTGAGTTTAAGGTAATTACCCGCGTAAACCTCACCGCACCGCGTACATATCTTGGTGAGGACCCTGTTATCGACGAAATACTTGACCTTGACGGTATCGACTGTGTCGGTGTGGATGTGTATATTAACGAGGTTTCGTACTGTACCGATTTTTCGAATAACATGAACGCCCGTGCAAGGGATAAAAATCTGCCGCATTTTGCCGAACTTGGTGCGCATGTTGATGTTTTGCCGCAACTTATCTGTGATACACTTCAGCGCGGCGGCGGTGTACTGCTTTACGAACTGAAAACGGCACTGAAGTACAGTAACGGTCCGTTCGATTTCGGACTTTACCGCTTTTCACCCAACGAATGGGTCGAACGCGACGGCACCGTTCCTGTACAGTATCAATGGACCGAGGGCATTATGGTACCCGAAGCCAATACTGCCGACATAATTGCGCTTAACGAAATGCTGCGCATTGTAAATGCCCCCCTTGCTACCGCGCCTATCCATAATATTGCCATGGTAATGTGTGGGGAAGAACGGAAAATATCGGATATCAGGGTGTCATTTGTCACCGAAGAAACGGGACCCAACGCCTTTGGTATGGCGGTCGTCGGCGATGACGGTTACCTTTACTGCTTTACCCTTGCAAACGGTATGTTTACAATAGGCGATATCGATATAAGGGATGCACAGATTTACGATTATAACGATTGGAAAGATGCCGATGTTCTGGATCTTAAACTTGATGCAAAACGCGGTTATGTTTACAGAATTTCGATTAAAAAATGAAATACCGTACAAAAGTGAAATAAATCTAATTTATTTGATATTTCGCCAAAAAAGATTTAATGCTATAATTATTATATAATAAAAATGTAAAAAGGGAAAGTATATTCTTTCTGATTGGAGAGATGCAGATGTTAATAGGAACAAAACCCAAAATAAGGACGGTTTGTTTTATTCTTTGTATCGCCCTGCTTTGTGGCGTGTCGGTTGGTTGCCGTAAGGATAAAACCGATACATCGTCTGAAAGTTCATCTACCGTACAGGTCGACAGTACACCGTCGGACAACACTGATTTGCCGTCGGATGATACAACTTCCCAAACCGATACCGATGATGCGACCGAGCAAAACACACCGTGGATCGATCCCGCACCCGAACGCGCTCGCAAACAGGAAATCGTTTCAAAGATTGTGAACAACGGGAATAAGTATTATGTCGAATATCTTGGTAAACCGTATCTTAATTACGGCGTGCAACTTACCCGTAGGGAACAGATAAAAACCGACGCTATGTGGGAAGAATTTTATCAGAAAACGGCTGAACTTGAATTTGAAAATGTCATTGTCAAACTCAACTGGAATGATATTGAACCTGAAAAAGATAGATACAATATGTATCGCCTTCAGGAAATTCTTGATTTGGCGGTCAAGTATGACCTTCGGGTAGAACTCTTGTGGTTTGGTATAAATGTGTGTGGCGGAACATCTTCCGCACCCGTCTACATAACCAACGATAAAGAAACCTATCCGATGTACGAAAAGACCAAGTTCCCCGATTATAGCAATAAAAAACTTCTTGAACGCGAAAAGAAGGTCCTTCAGAAGGTAATGGAATATCTTTACGATAACGATACCGACCGCAGGGTAACACAGGTTCAGATACTTAACGAACCGAACTTTTCAAATGCATACAATCAGGAATCACTTTACGAGTACACAAACCAACTGGGACTTGTGGTTAAAAATTCACCATACAGTGTTGTCACCCGTGTGAATCTTGTTATTGATGATTCATATCTTAAAACCACCAATACAATGCCCGAAAAACTGCTTAACCTTGCGGGTATTGATATGGTCGGCCCCGATGTTTACACAAAGGACCTTGAATATTATAAGAGGTTTACCGACCGCTTTTCGACGGGTACAATGGCAACCAATGTAATGCACTTTGCCGAAGCACCGGGGCAAATGGAAAATTATCCAAAACAGGTGCTTTATGCGTTTATGAATAACAGCGGCTACGATGTCTATGAACTTAAATCGTTTGGCGCCGTTGACTTTGATTTTGGTATTTTCAGAAGCGATGCAATTAACTGGATATACCGTGACGGCACCAAAAAGGCGCAATTCCAGTGGACACGCGGGCAGTATGTCGCCGAAAGCAAGACCGACGATATTATCGAACTTAATAAAATGATAAACCGTGTAAGTTCGCAGATTGCGTCCTGCCCGATGAATCAGTTTAAAATGATTTTCCGTCGCCAAAGTGATACTATCGGCGACCAGAAAATAACATTCGTTACTGCCGAAGAGCGCACCGCCAACCGCATCGGTGCAATCTTCCTTGCTGAGGACGGAAATTACTACTTCTTCACACCGGCAAAAGAGGGGTATTTTGAGTTTGACGGCAAGACTTTAAGTG
>JAZREH010000064.1:0-12730 GCA_045660705.1 Acutalibacteraceae bacterium | reverse complement strand
GGTATCACCCTTATAGGCAACAATCTGTACGGTATGGATATCGTCAGCAGAAACCGCCGAAGAAAGACCCGATACGATTGCGGTAGTGGTTGCAGAGTTGGTGCTTATAAGCATACCGTTTGACTTATAAAGGTTTACTTTATAATTATCAGCACCCTCTACAGCAGCCCATGTAACGGTGGCGTCAAGTTTTCCGCTTGTGGAATTTTTGACACAGGAAACGGCGGGTGCCTTAAAGGCAGTATCAGAAATTTTATATTCGGGCTCTACCGAATAACCGAATGATTTTTCGGTAAGTTTGTAACCTGCATGCATATTTGCCATCTGTGTAGCAAATTTGTTTATATCCTTAACATAACCGATACTGTCAAAACTGAAGGGACGATCAGATTTATTAGTACTTGTTTTGTTTACAATATCATAAACTGTAAGATTTGGAGTTATTTGTACTTTGCAAGTGTTTCCCTTTATGGGGTTAATCACTTTGCCTGTTTCGGCATCGGTAACATCATAAATCGATAACGGAATTGCAACATACCATTTTGTATCGGATGTTGCAGAGCATTTATCGCATATCCATAAATTTGCGGCATTTCTCTTATGGCTGTGAAGCTCACCTGTATCGGAATTTACATAATATACAGTATAGTTATTAGTGTTGGTTTTAGTAACCGTAGCACCATCAACAGCCACTTGGAAATTGGTATTCGACCACATTGTGGTGTTTGTTTCCTCAAAAAACTCTGTGCCCCACCAGAATGTAAGATATTCTGCATCCTCTGCAATGTTTATATTTCTAAAGGTGTAATCTTGCCAAGTTAAGTTAAATTCTTCGGAAATTGCAGTGCCGTCAGGCGAATTTGTTCCAACACCCTTCGTTTTAAAACCACCAACAGGGTCATTATCTCCCCAACCATTTGTTTCGCTGCCGTTATAATCGCGAAGCGAGGCGTTTGAAGCATCAAAGGGTATAAACCTTGCTATCATAGAAGCGGCAACTGTGGTGTCCCCTACCTCGGCTGATACCTGTGCGGTATAGATGTCGGTAGTGGTGCCGTAATCAGCAATGCTCGCTATGGTTGCGGTGGTATCGGTGGTTGTTGCCGTACCAACGACCGTGCCATCGGGTGCATAGACGGTTACGGTGTAACTGTCGGCACCTGAAACGGCGTCCCAAGTAACAACGGCGTCATACTTATCGCCGTTAACCGCACAGTTTACGGTAGGCGCCGAAAAATCGGCATCGGACGGGATATAAGGAATTTGCGCGATTGCTGTAGTTGCGGCTACAGCGGGAACAAAAACCGTCGAAAGCATAAGCGCAAGTGTGAGCACTAATGCAAGTATACGCTTTTGTCCCATTTTACTGATAATTGCGTTTTTCATGAGATTACCTCCATTTTTTATTACTCAATTCCCTCGATATAAATCGGGGAACCGGTGACCTGAATTTGTACCTTACCGCCAACGGGTGTATATACCTGTGAATTACCCATTATATCGGTGACGGTAACCTTATTGCCTGTGGCGGTGTATGTAACGGTTTCGCTCTTCTTATACTCACTCTGCCAAGGCATACCGATAAGGCGGTCGCCCATCCTTGTTTTAAGAGCGTTAGGCAGCGGATAGGCATTAGACCATGCGGCATACATAGTTTTACCGTTATTTTTGGTAAGTTTGAATGTGCGCAGGGTTGAAGTGGTGTATTTCGCGTATTCTTCGGTCTTTACAAGGCCGTCGGTTATATGGTTAATTGCCGCAAATGCCGCCGTTGTGGGCTTCGGCTTTACAACGCCGAGGAAATCGGGCTGATAGCATATACCGTATCCCATTTCCATATTATTGTTGGCATAGCCCATACCGTGCGACATTCTGTCATAGAACGAGAACAGTTGTACGCGGTCAGCACCGTAACTGTGACCTATAATAAGTATTCGCATATTATAGTCTGCTTGTGTGCGAAGACTTACCTGTTGCGGAGATTTTGGCACGGTGCAGTAACCCGTTTCGCTCATATACCATTCTTTAAAGCCGTATTTTTGCATTGCATTATAGGAACGGACACAACCCATTTCAAAGTTCCAAAGGTCGCTTGTCGCCGAAATCTTATCGGGAACAGCGGGAACACCGTAGGAGTGTGACGACAGGATATCAAAGGAATTCCAAGCGCCCGAATCACCCATAGCGTTAAACCAACTTGTATGGCATCCCGCCGAGCCTGCATTAGCGTACTTAAAGCCTGCGCCCCGTACAACCTCGCTTGCGGGTATCAGGGTTCCGTTTATGTATTTCGGTATAAGTTCCTCAAGTTTATGACTTCCGACAATGGTAGCAAGACCGTCGATTTCGTTACCGATTTCGATTGAATCGGCAAAATCCTTAACCTTTTCGATTATACTCGTCAGGCTTTCTTTGAAACTGTCTATCTTACTTAAATAATCATTGTCGATATTTCGGGTGTTTATCTGTACATTGATACCTACGCCCGCCTTGTGCATTTCGCGAACAGCCACATACTGACCGTCGCTGTGGTTAGACATACGGTAGTTACCCGCACCCGTCTTAATAACAATTCTGCCCGCGTTAAGGTATTCATCAAGAACATTATGTCCCTCAATAGAAGTAAGACCGAACGGATTGGTTGCACGGTTCGGATAGTTATCGGTTGGGATAAGCGCAAACGGGTAACATTCAAGGTGGGTATAGTATCGGGAAATAGCGTAGAGGTTTAGGTAATACATACCGTATTTACCCGAAACATGGATTTTTCGGTCCATTGAAGTACCCGCATAACAGTTATTATCGATGAATATTCCCGAATCAACGATATTACCGTAATAGTCACGGATATCGTAACGAAGACTGAATCTGAAATCGTTATCAACAAGGTTTGTTACATTAAGATTAAGGTCAACCGAATTGCCGACGAATATGGTGGAATTTTCGCTATTTGGGGTTTCGGGGAAAACACCCACCGCATAGTTAGAGCCGCGGCCCGAGAACATCGCGCGGTAACTGTCTTCGGTATCGTCACCCGACTGTGTCGCCATAACCAGTTCCATAGTGCAGGTATAGTTGACACCCTTTGCATCGTCAAAATAAAGCGGGATATTATAATCGGGATAACCGTCGCGCCAGAAGGTATAATCCTCCTGAACAGAAGTAAGGAAGGTGTAAAGCGTATGATGTTTATCGAAGTTTATACCCGTAGCGATGGATTCATTTACGATATACGGATAATCGCCGTTTTCCGGATAATTCCATCTGCCAATCATATCCTTATCGACCGACTCATAAGTCTGAAGAATCTGGCGTGCAAGTATGGATTTTGAAGCCGAAACAGTAAAGTTAGAGTTACAGGTTACACGCTGTGAAACGCCGATACTGTTTTCGCGGAATATGTATTCGGTGACAAGTTCGGCTTTTGCCGCGGCGACACCCGACAGTTCATAGTACACATAAAGGGTTGTAAAACCGTCGATAAAGGTGGTTTCAAAACGGCTTATACCCTCCGATTCAAGCAGTGTAGTACCCGATGTACTTACAAGTTTCATCGTACCTGCGCCGTTTATAAGGTCAATCCAGTCGCCGTTATTCTGGTCGATAAGGGCGATGCGTTCGGTACCGTTCTTGGTAATACCGTAGGCATAGGTAAATCCCTCGTAAAAGAACTGCAATGACTTGGTATCGGCAAGGTCCGACATACCGTACATCTTGCTGTAATCGGGGTAATCGGACGGCGTAGATGTTTCCTTATCGACAGGCTTTACCGTATCGGCAAACTTGTTATCGTCGGTAGGCTTTACCGTAGGTACGGTCTGGGCATTATCCGAAGAAGTCGTATCACCGTCAACAGGAAGTTCCCAATCGTTTACAGGGTCTTTGATGTCAGATTTGTCCGACGATGTCCCTGAAACAGTGCTTTCATTACCCTTGTCGGTTTTCTTTTTTGTGCAGCCGCACGAGCAAACCAGAATAAGTGAAAGCATCAGCACCAATGCTCTTTTAAAGTTTGATTTCATTTCCATCTTCCTTTCTTTAGCCAACAAGTCCTGTGCGTTCAATACCCTGAATGAAAAACCGTTGACCAAAAATGAAAAGAATAAGCAACGGCAACATACCAAGCATATATCCAACACTCATCAAAAGGTTTGTATAGGCATCTGAAATAAGGTTCCAACTTCCAAGGTATGATGTTATAAGAACACCAAGTTGGCTTGTTTTCTGTGCAATAAGTCCAAGTCTTGGCGCGGACAAAGGTGCATAAAACGTATCGTTCCACTGCCATACAAAGGACAAAATGAAGCACAGTACCACGGTTGGAATTACATTTGGCAACATAATGCGGACAAATGTACTGAACACACCCGCACCGTCAACCTTTGCCGCTTCTTCAAGCTCTTTAGGCATTCCGCGGAAAATCTGACGCGTTACAAATATGTAAAGACCTGCGCGTATTCCCGTCCCCGTCGCCGCAAGCAGAATAAAGGGCCACGGGCTATCAAGAACATTAAGCGACTGACCGAAAATAAGTTTAAAAATACCGAATATATCGAAACGCTGAAACTGGGTATAAAGCGTTACAACATAGGTTTGCGGCGGTATAACCAGCGTTCCTATAACAAGGGCAAACAGTATATCACGCCCCCAGAAACGGAAACGGGCAAAACTGTAAGCCGCCATTGTACAACTGGCAACCTGCAACAGGGATATAAGACCGCAGATAAGTATTGATTTAGAAATACATTTACCGTATTCAAGCACATAAGATACGGTTTTTATATTTTCAAGTGTAAAATTACGCGGCACCCACTTTACCGTAAGGTCCCCCAAATCCTTTGAATCCATAAACAAAAGGGACAGTTTTGATAAAAGCGGTGACAGTATTACATAGGTTATTCCGATAAGCAGTATCAGTCGGAATATAGACCAAAGTGATGATACTAACTTTTTTCTGAACATATCAGAACTGATAAGTCTTTTGGCACGGGTAAGCATCTGCCTTTTCTCCTTTCAAACTATTCTTCATACCGTTTATTTATCGTAGTAGAACAAATATCTTGAAATCAGCAGAGAAACCGTTCCCAAGATTACCGCGATTATAAGGAAGTATATCCAACCCATCGCAGAAGCCAGTGAATAGTTCTGTGAATTAAAGGAGGTTGTGCTGATAAGGCTTATAAGTCCGTTGGTTTTTGCGGTAAAGGAATCGATAATTGTATACACAAGGCATGTGTATATTGTGGGGCTTGCCATCGGGAAGGTTATCTTCCAGAAACTTTCCCACGCGGTAGCACCCTCAACGGTGGCAGCCTCGTAAAGAAGCGGCGAAATAGAGCACATACCGACTATCATAATAAGAATCTGTATACCCGAATCGCTTATAACACCGTATACCGAATCGGCAATACTGATAATCGATGTTGAAAGGTCCTCACTCAAACCGATGTTCTGCAAATATTCCGATATCTGCCTTGTAAAGGAAACCGCCGTTACCGAAAATGTTTCCTTATATTCGGAAAATCCGTCCATTTGCTTTTCAACCGCCGAAGTCGATGATGCAAGCGATGTAACAATCGGTATAAACATCATTACCTTAAAGAAGGTCTGACCGCGGAATTTATGGTTAAGAATAGATGCCATAAAGAAACTGAACACCATTATCAGCGGCACCGTAAGAAGCATATCAAGCATTGCCTGAACTACGGTCTGGCGATATTTTGTATGGGTTAAAAGTGCATATTTATAATGCTCTAACCCAACAAATTTACCGAAAGAATATCCGGTAGAGCCAAAGCCCACATCGGTTACACTGAAAAGAAACGACTTTACAACAGGTATGATAAAGAAGACAATCAGACCGAACAACAGCGGAACCGCAAAAAGAAAGCCTTTAAGCGTTTCGTTTTTATCAAGTTTACTTTGCTTTGACCTATTTGATAATTTCAAACTGCTGTCCTCCCCTATCTTAAAATTACAAAATCCTGTGCGGGAATCTGTGTTTCGCCAAACGCCGCACCCACGGTATCATAGTTTACAATCACCGTAACCCCGTTATCGTATGTAACGGCGGTCAGTGTATCCGAAATTTCGGTATGCGCCGTAATCTTACTCTGACCGATGGCGTCATATAGCTTCCCTATTCTTTTGGCGTACTGTGCCGCCTGTTCTACCGTGTCTTTATAGTCGCGGTCGTAATAACTTTCCTTACTGTCGATAAGATTTTCGGCGTATTCGTAAAGCCACGAATACTGAAGTTGTGCCCCGATTTCCACCGTCTGCAAAAACTGATTTACGGGGTCGGGCGATGTGTTTACGGGCGAAGTAACCATCGGGATACTTCCGCGCACAACAATCGCGTAAAACGGAACCGATTGGTCGATTATATTGTATCCGCTGTCCGATGTCGGGATATTCCATATCTTATCGGCATAAGCCAAGGCGTAAACCCCGCCGTGTTCAACCGATACATTAATGACACCCGAAAGTTTTTGCAGATACTTCTGAATATTCTGTCGCGCCTTTGCGGCATCAATCGTATTGCTTTTACTGAAGTCACTGTTAAGTTCAAATCCAATATCAAGCAGATTTACCGCTTGGACATTACTTTTCTTTGCGGTCTTTAAAATCTTATCCGAATTTTTGGTAAGCGTTTTGGTAGAAAGTTGAACCATATACTTTTTCTTTTGTATCTGTCTTGAAATAAGATCGTATTCATACCTTTTTACCAGTTGTTCACCAAGGGTGCGCGCCGTCTGTGACTTGGGTGCGTTAGCCTGTTGTGTGGCATAGTACGAAAAATACACCTGACCTACGGTATTTTGAAGTTCTTTAAGGTCTTTCTTTGAGCCAAGCATTTTTATCGGTTTTACCGAAGATGCGTCGCTTTGTTTAAGACCGCCCTTCAAAGCGGAGGTGTATTTGATATCAACATCTTTGATACCAAGTTCATTCACAATATCAAGTGCCTGTTCAAATGTGGTAACCGACTGAAGCGAATCGTACGGAAAACCCAAAAATTTCTTCTTTACACCAACCGTTCCTATAAATTCAACGTTAAGTGCAGTATCGTCCGCCATAGTTTCCTTAAGTTGTTTGGTTTTCAAAAGATGTTCACGGTACATTACCGCAAGATCCGTATATGTAGTATCCTTTGCGACAGGACGGTAAGAAACCTTAAATTCCTCTGAAAAACATTTTGGTGCGGTCGAAAGGAATGTATTGTTAGCCGAACTTTGCCCTATGGAAAGGACATCGGCGGCAAAGATATCAAAAAACGGTCGCACATAGTTATAACTGTTGACCTTGCCCGAAACGTCTGCCGCAATGCCTGCGTTTTCATAACCGCTGTCTATGGTAGCCAGAAAACCGCCGTTTGTACCGCAGGTTGCAAATACAGGAAGCAACGACTGCTGACGCTCGGCAGAGCCTTCGCTTTTGGATATTGCACTGTCATCACCGAAAAGCGACCGCCAATATTCGTTGGATTTTTTCTTTCCGTTATTATATCTGATGATAGCACCACTGCCGTCGGGAACAAACATATATCCCGTATCCGACATACCAGCCGCGCCTAAAAACGGTAAAATTTCCATTCTTACGGGCTTGAATTTATCAACGTATCCGATTTTTTCAGGGTCACAGGTAACCGAAAATCCGTCTTCGTTTAAGGTATAGACAAGTTCAACCGAAAACGATGCCTGTTCTTCGTATGTATTTTCCACCTTGTTTTCTGCGCAGTCGCGTTCAAGGTCTTCTATCGTATAGCCCGCCTTTTCAAGGATAAGCCAAATTTCTTCACCCACATAATCGGGCATCTGTGCACGGATATATATATCGTGTTCTTCGATTATCGGAAAACTGTTTTTAACAGCGGCGAATGCTTCCTTTGAAAGTTCCTTTTTGCTATAAAGCATATAGCGTTTTAAAACCGCCGCACGGTCCTCCTTACCGATTTTCGGCAGGATTTCTTTTTCCATACGCTCACGAGAGAGAACCTGCGGTAACTGATCTATTGTAAACTTCTGCTGACCGAGGTTATATTTTACACGGAATTTATCGCCGTCGGTCTTGACCTCGCACTGTTTCAGAGATGTAGCATAATAGTAGCTGTTCATCTCACTGAGTACCTGTTCTTTATAGTAGTAAACTATAATCTGGCTGCTTAAATTGTTCCTTTTTTCCGCATCGGCGATACTGTCTGTAGCGCGGTCCTGCGGGTTTGAATACAGAACACTGCCATTCTGACGGGATTCAAGCGCAATTTCGTTGGTCATCGGATTATGGTAAAGGGTATAGTTATTGTTCTGAAGTGCGACATCAAATTCGTCAGACACACTCTGATTGTAGGCAGTTTGATTATCCGCACCCGAAGCGTCATCAGGCAAAGCATTTACCGAAGCCGAGCCCAGCATCACAACAACCGCCATACCGACGGCACACAACGCCCGAAAAATATTTTTCATTAATGCCGTCCTCCTTTTACAAACGGTATGCAACTTCCTGAACAATCGCCGCCACCCATACATAAACCTGTTGGCAAAGATTTACGAACAAAATACCGATTACAATGATTATAAGCATAAATACAACCGTCAGAAGGAATGTAAATACACTTTTTGTCATTGAAAAATCGTGAACCGAATGGTTTGCCGCAAGCAGTAAAAACAGTGACCACGCGAAGGTTATAACATTCAGAAAATTATAAAAAGGTATACCCTCATAAGAAACCAGATTACTTAAAAGCGTCATCGGAAGGTTCATTATAACTATCGGGGTTACACTATACATAAGGGATGTAAAAATCTCGCCGAAAGTACCCTTGCCGTCAAGCAGGGTTGTAAGCGCCCAGTTAGCAATACAGTAAAGCAGTACAATCCCGATTATAACCAACATCATCAGCCATACTGAAAAATTTGTAAGCGATATACTTGAAAGAATATATCCGGTAGTGTATATGCGAATCGATGTTGTAACAAGCAGAAGAAGCAGTATAACAAGCCCCGTTTTCGGGGTTGCGCGCTTTTCTGCCTTCATAAACCAAAAGCCCTCAAAGGGATGTGAATAGATAGTAAAGGTATACTTTAAACTTTTTAACAGATCGGTCATATATTCAAATCCCTCGCTTTATTTGTTTTTTGCCTCTTGTATATTCTTCTGACCGTTATGACAAGGGCGG
Source organism: Acutalibacteraceae bacterium (assembly GCA_045660705.1). GTDB lineage: Bacteria > Bacillota > Clostridia > Oscillospirales > Acutalibacteraceae > UBA737. The sequence goes on along the minus strand of JAZREH010000064.1, from coordinate 3,552 downwards.
CAATTATCAACACAACCCCTGCGATGATACCGCAAATCAAATAAATATTATCGTATATCCAAGCCGACTGAATTTCTTTTGCAGCCTTGGAATACATAACCTTGTTGCTAGCACTGCGGAATTCTTTGGCAGCCAGTTCGTAGTTTTCCTGATTAAGATAGACCTGACCAATGGCGTTATGCGCCAGATCAAAATCGTTATTCATTGAAAGAACTTTCTGCCAGCTTTCAAGGGCGTTACCGTAATCCATCACACGACCGTAATGTATGCTTTCGTTAATCGTCTTGCCGTAGACGGTCGGTGCAAACACCGTGACCGCACCCACACGTGTATCAAGCACCGCAATTTTTCCGTCATCCATATAGGTCAGTGCCACGGGTGAAGAAAAACCGCCTACCTGATCGGCAAGTGTGCCGAATGTATAAATCATATAACCGTCGTTGTTATAGCAAAAAATTCTGCCGCGGGTATAATCAAGACAGGCATAGATATTATCGGGTCCGCTTGCGATGTCAACAAAACTGCTATTACCTGCAAGTGTGCCGTTCCAGACCTTTGCAGGGTCGCCCACAATACCTGTGCGCGATTTATTTCTTATTATATTATTGCCGCCGGGATTAAGTCGCTTTACCATCGAACTGTTCTGCGCAGTATAACAGGTAGCCAGAAAAAAGCCGTCGGAATCAATTGCGATACTTGAAAAATCCTGCGGAATAAGTTGGGTCATTGTTTTACGCTGCTGTTTAGTCGAAAATCTGCGCCAGAAAAGGTCCCACGCCGAAGTGGATACGGTATTGCTGCCGAAAAAGCAGAGGAAATCACCATCGGCACTTAAATTAAGTATTCCTTCGTAGGTGCCTTCACTGACAACATACAGAAGTCCGTCACCGTCTACCGACAGTCTTATGGGCTTAAAGATGAAGTCTTCATCAAGAACATCGGCAACGGGTGTATTAACCGTACGGACAAGGGCTCCCGCCACGCGGTCAATCACCAGTATCCGCGCATTATTTGCATCGGCGACATAGATATAACTGTCATCAACGAAAATGCCCTTTGCACCGTCAAGATTTTTGCCGTCAAACACACAGGAAATAATATTGTTAAGGGTATAATCGGGGTTTATAACCACTACCCTGTTATTGCCCGCATCAAGAATATAGATAAGACCGTCCTTACCGTAAAAAATATCCGAAGCATCCTTAAAATCCGAAATCCCAAGTTCCGACGCGTAGATGACATATTCGGGAAGATATGCCTGCGGTGCTACCACCGCGGCACCGTTTTCTTCGGAATAGTTGTAATTAAGATACGGCACGGTGCTTTCCGCACTACAAAGGCAAGAAAAAGCTATACACACAATAAGCACTGTGACGGTTATAAAATAAAGAAGTTTTTTCATACCGTCACCCCTTTATACCCGATGATGCCATCGTGTCAATTATTTTTGACTGCATGACAATAAAGCAAATAAGCGGCACCGAAATCATAATAAGCGATATGGCGGCACTCGCCCCTGTGCGCTCGATACTTCCTGTAGATATCTGTGAAAATGCCTGAGGCATAGTTTTATATACCTCGCTGTAGGTGTGACCGCTACCCGCGCCCCAAAGCGACTGAATAGCCAGAATTATGAGGGTAAGCCATGCAGGTTTTAAAAGCGGCATTGCAATTCTGAAAAATATCTGAAGTTCCCCTGCCCCGTCAATACGAGCGGCTTCAAGAAGTGCAATGGAAATATTGCTTTCCATAAACTGTTTCATAAGGTAAAGTCCCATTGTCGAAACAACGGTAGGAAGCAACATACCCGCGTATGTATCAATCAGACCGAGTTTTGCAAAAACGATGGTAGACGGTACCGCCGTTACAGAACCCGCGAACATAAGCGAAAACTGAATCGTCTTGAATATCGCATTACATCCTGGATACGGAATAAGGGCCAGCGAATATGCGCAAAGTGATGCAAGAATTATCTGACTTACCGCACCAACCGTTGTCAAAAGAACGGTGTTAAAAACATAGCGCCAGAATGACATTGTGGTTTCGTTAAGCAGATTGAACATTTCGACAAAGTTTACAACCGTCGGATTTTGCACAAATATTCTTGGCGGGAAACGGTAAAGTTCTTCAATCGGCTTGAAGGCGTTATTTGTAGTGTATATAAAGGGTAAAACCAGAAAAAAGGAAAGAGCGATAATCAAAATTAGATTGATTAAATTTCCTATACGGCTTTTTCCGGGATGCGATTTTAAAATTGCCATATATAAATTCCTTCTTTCTGAAAATTATTTACCGACACGATTTATAAACAATCCTATAAGTTTATTGGAAAAAACGGTAAGCACAAACAAAACGGTAGCCATCGCACACGCCATACCAAGTTCGTATCTGGTGTTGGCGTAGTCTTCCATATGTAAAACGATGGTATGCGCGGCGTAGTTAGGACTTGGATTTCCGAAAAGCGAAGCACTTAAGGCGGCGACACCGAAAGAAGCTGTAACCGAAATAAGCGCCGAAAACATAAGTTGCGGGCGCAGAATCGGAACCGTAATGTACCAAAGTTCCTGCAAACGGTTTTTTACACCGTCAATGGCGGCGGCTTCTGTAAGGGTTTTATCAATGCCGCGGAAAGCCGCAACATACGACAAAAAGCCGGTTCCAAGACATCCCCACAATGTTACAATCAGCAGGATTCCGAACATATACTGTGTGTTTGAAAGCCACTGTACAGGCTCGGAAATAAAGCCCCACTGCATAAGAAAGTTATTAAGGAAACCGTAGGCATCGCCGCTTAAAACCAATGTCCATATACCGACGGCACCGCCCGCAAGCGACGGGGCGTAGAATACAAATGTCAGAACTGCGCGTACGATGGGTGGGAAATCGTTTATCATCCATGCACCCATAAGACAGGCAAGCATCGAAAGCGGTGCTGAAACGCAGGCAAAAAGCAGGGTATTCTTCATCGCCAGCATAAATATATCGTCCTTTAAAAACAACCTTAAGTAGTTGTCAAGACCGACAAATACAGGCGGTTCAAGAATATTGTAGCGCGTAAATCCGATAATTACCGCCGCCGCAACGGGAACAACCGTAAATATGAAAAACAAAATCAGAAAAGGCAGTGAAAAAAGTATGGATACCCTATGTTTTTTCAAACCTTTAGAAAAATCACTTTTAAACTTCATACACAAACCTTTCTTTCGGATAGATTTAATCTGTCAGTCCAAATTCCTCACGCTTGTAGGCAATTTCTTCGTTAATGGTTTTAGCGAAACCTATCAGTGCATCGGCGGGGTCCTCCCCCTGATACAGTGCCTTATTCATTGCATTGGTAAGATAACGCCCAAGATAGTACGACCCCGGAACGGGCGGAACATCAACACATTGATTCCCCTGTTCTGTAATAGTATCAAGCACCTTTTCGGGGTAACCGAGTTGTGAAAAGGCTTCAAGGTTAGCAGTATTATAGCGACCAGACTGACCAAGTGCCATTTCCACGCGCTGTCCGTACCGCAACTGTGTTTCGGCAGATGTCCACCATTTAAGGAA
>JAZREH010000063.1:0-2971 GCA_045660705.1 Acutalibacteraceae bacterium | reverse complement strand
TATTTTCGGTTTCTTCGGGAATCACACGCTCGTCGCTAAAGACAACATCGTCGTCTTCCTCGATTTGACCATCGCCGTCAACCGTTTCGGTTTCCTCTTCGGGGGTTTCAATACCGAGGTTCTTTCTCTGCTCAATATCCTCATCGGGGTGTTCCCTATAATACGGGTCGATGATAAATTTCTTTATAGCAGGGAATGTGCAAAACTGAATAAGCAGGTATCTGAACGCGGGTACAACACAGGCAAAAACCATAAACTCAATAACTATAGTCAGATAATACGGCAGCAGCAGGAATATGCCCACAAAGATTGCATACACAAGCAGCAACACAAAACCGCAAAGAAGATTCATCTTCATATTAAGGAATACGAATTTGAAACTGTTTTTATATACCTGTTTTAATCTGAACTTGAATGTGATGATAAGCGTCCACATATAAAAGTTCATAATAAGGAATATAAATGCCATACAAAAACAGATAGCAAGACCGATTGTCGACATAATGCCCTCGGCGCCAAAGTAAAATATCAGCGAAAAAATCAGCAATGCCGTAACAACGGTGTTTATAATGCCTGCACCAAGCGCCTGTTTCCAGTTTTTCTTTATGGTATCAAAGAAATCAGACAAACCGAAAGAGTGCTTGTCCCTTGCGATATTGCGCGTAACATTGGTAATACCAACCGCCGCAAGACCGTTTGTAAGTACGGGAAGTGTTACCAGACCGTAAACCAAGTTAATGGTTATAAATTTCCAGAAGTTACGGAAAAAGGTTTCAAAAAACACCACAAAAGTCTTCTTTTTAGGGGCGTTTTTATGTATTCCGGGTCCCTCTTTTTCATAGTTAAACAGACCGAAAAAGCCAGCCATAATGCACTATCTCCTCAAAAATTAGTATGTTTTCTTCTTTACATTCTTGTAAATGAATCGCTCACCCAAAGAAATGTCCTTAAAGCCTAAAAGGTACGCCGCGGTAGATACGGCAGGAATTATGAACAACAGCAGGAAAAGCACAACAAAACGCCATTCGGCAGTTTCACCCACGGTAACCTGCGGATTTGCCGCCTCGCCGCCGATAAGATAAACGAAAGAATAGTTATAGCAGTTAAGGAATCGGTATATTGCCATCGGCAACTTCTGATATGCGAATTTGCAAACGAAGAATACCGCCCACAAAACTATAGCGGGTGCCGTACCGACAAGTCCGATTTTCAGACCTTTAAGCGGGTCTGAAACCTTATGCTTGAATTTTACAAGGTTACTGTCTTTAGCACCGAGTTGCCACAGATTAGGATAAACAAAGGCAATCGTAAGCAGTGTGCAGAAAATCTGCGAAACGGTAAGAAAAACGGTGTTCCCCGTTTTAGTTATACGTGTGTTTTTCTGGGTTGTTACGGTGTAGCCGTTTGCCTCATACTCTGCCTTTTTAGTGTCCTCACCGTCGGCGAAAAGGTATGTATATGATTCGGCTTCTGCCCCCTCTTTGGTGGCGGTAGCAAAATAACCGATTTCATCAGAGAAACCTGCGCTTATAAGCACACTCATCGATACACAGATTATCAGACACATAAATGACACGACGATGGTGCGAAACCACAAAAGTGCACCATTTTTAAAAATCTCTTTCATTTACTCACCTTAAATTTCATATTTAAATCTATTATATTATAACAAAACCAAAAAAGCAAGAAGATAAACAAATCTTCCTGCTTTTTTACAATCTGTTTACAAAATTATTCTTTTGTATCGGTTATCGCAATCGCAAGGTCGGAAAGTTGAACACCGTCAACAGGTGCCGGTGCGCCCGACATAAGTTCACTTGAATTTGCAACCTTCGGGAATGCGATAACATCGCGTATAGATTCGGCACCCGCCATAAGCATCACAAGGCGGTCAAGACCGATTCCCATACCGCCGTGGGGCGGTGCGCCGTAACGGAAAGCACCCGTCAGGAAACCAAACTTCTGCTCTGCCTCCTCATCCGACAGACCAAGCGCTGTAAACATACGCTTTTGCAGGTCGGGGTCGGTGATTCTGATAGAGCCGCTTGAAAGTTCAACACCGTTAAGCACAAGGTCGTACGCCTTGGCATAAACCTTTTCGGGGTCACTTTCAAGATAGGGTATACATTCGTCAAGCGGTGAAGTAAAGGGATGATGCATTGCATCCCAGTTGCCCGTTTCCTCGTTATACTCAAAGAACGGGAACTCGGTAATCCAAAGGAAGTTGAATTTATCGGGGATAATATCAAGACGCTTTGCAACGGTAAGACGAAGTGCGCCGAGTACCGAAAGCACAGTTTTTTTACGGTCGGCAACGATAAGCACAACATCGCTCTTTTCAGCGCCTGTACGCTCATAAATCGCCGCCATTTCATCCTCACTCATAAACTTGGCAAACGAGCAGGTCGGTGCATCCTCACTCCAACGAATAAAGGCAAGACCTTTAGCGCCGATTCCCTTTGCCTCCTCGGTAAGTTTGTCGATTTCCTTACGGGTATATACACCCGCCGCATTTTTAGCGTTGATTGCGCGAACGGTGCCGCCCGACTTTACTGTATCGGCAAACACACCGAAACCGCAGTTTTCGACAATATCCGAAAGGTCACATATCTTCATATCAAAGCGGGTATCAGGCTTATCCGAACCGTAATTTTCCATTGCCTCGTTATAGGTAAGACGAGGAAGCGGTGTCGGGATATCAACGCCCATAACCTCTTTAAACAGACGCTTTATATAACCCTCTGCCATACTGTAAACATCTTCGGTATCGACAAAGGACATTTCAAGGTCAATCTGGGTAAATTCAGGCTGACGGTCGGCACGCAGGTCCTCGTCGCGGTAGCAACGCGCAATCTGCATATAGCGGTCAAATCCTGACAGCATAAGAAGTTGCTTATACATCTGCGGCGACTGCGGAAGTGCAAAGAAACTGCCCTTATGAACACGCGACGGAACAAGATAGTCACGCGCA
>JAZREH010000062.1:0-1169 GCA_045660705.1 Acutalibacteraceae bacterium | reverse complement strand
AGGGTAAAGTAACCTTGTGGGAGGATTTTTTATGCCTTTATTAACATATATAAAAGATAAAAGCAGAGATGCCTTTCGTTTTATTCTTTCGGTGGCTGTACCGCCGCTTTATGTGTCTTGTGTATACTGCAGAGTTTTCAGGGGCAAACTTGCCTTTTTACACCCACTTGTGGTTGGTACTATGCCGCTTGCGTTACAGTTAATATTTGTTGATATAATATTTTTATTTGTAAGGGCAAAGGGCGGACAGGACAAGAAACTTATGGCACTGCTGTTTATTGCCGCACTTTTGTTTTGTCAGTTTTCTGTGCGCGCGGGGTGGATTGTGTATGAAAGCGTACTTATTTCTGCGGTATCCGCAACAAGCGGTAGGTGGCATTTTATTTTAAGGTGGTCGGTATTGCTTTTATTTTTAAGTATAGGTTTGTCATAAATGGGCTTTTTGTCACATATCTATTAACAGTGAAAGGAAAATCACATTTCGGAGGAATGTTTATGACAAACGCAAGTATATACAACGACATAGCGGCAAGAACGGGCGGCGATATATATATCGGCGTAGTCGGTCCTGTGCGTACGGGAAAGTCCACCTTTATAAAGCAGTTTATGGACAGTCTGGTAATACCGAATATAACCGAAGAATACGGCAGGGAACGGGCAAACGACGAACTTCCGCAGTCGTCTTCGGGCAGAACGATTATGACCACCGAGCCGAAATTCATACCCGAAAAGGGTGTAAATATTGAAATCGGTTCGTCGGCGTCAATGAATGTCCGCCTTATCGACTGTGTAGGTTATATAGTACCAAGCGCTTTAGGATACATAGAGGGCGACCGTCCGCGAATGGTTATGACACCGTGGTACGAGGAACCGATACCGTTTAATATGGCGGCAGAAATCGGTACGCGAAAGGTTATAAACGAACACTCAACCATCGGTCTTGTTATTACTACCGATGGGTCGATAAGTGATATACCGCGCGAGGAATACGAGGAAGCCGAGGAAAGGGTAATCGATGAATTAAGGCAGATAAATAAACCCTTTATCGTGCTGTTTAACTGTATGTATCCCGATTCAGACGAAGCGCGGCTGACCGCCGATAAACTTCGCGAAAAGTACGGTGTACCCGTACTGCCTGTAAAGTGTCTTGAACTTAATGAAAACGATAT
>JAZREH010000061.1:0-6881 GCA_045660705.1 Acutalibacteraceae bacterium | reverse complement strand
CATTTACGGACATCAAAACAAAAAACAACTCCAATTTTACCGTATTTCATAATATTTAAGGTTTTTAATAATTATCAATTACAGACATTTCGTTGACTGCTTTTTTATTTGGTGATATAATCGACTTGTGATTTACGCTATCCTAAGGTGGAAAGGTAAGGGTTGTATGTTTTCTCAAAAGGCATATACAAGACTTCGTGAACTTAATCGATTTGGGCGTTCGGAAAAATTTGGTCTGGACGGCATAAATATATTGTGGCTTAGTCCGGATTTTTCTGAATTTAACCGAAGTACCGTTAATTTAAAAGTGCATTCACACACTTTTTATGAGGTGCATTTTGTGTTGTCGGGTACCGTGACCTATACCGATAGTGACGGCGATATATATGCGGCGGGTGAAAACGAATTTATATTTATACCGCCATGTGCGCGGCATAGAATTGAAAGCAAGAGCGAATCATATAGCAAACTGGGTTTTGCTTTTTCGTATCAGCCCGACAGTAATGCGGGATATATCTTTTCGGATAAAATATATAAGGGGTCGGGCGGCATTTGGATGAAACAACTGTTTTCGCTTTTGTCACAAGGCCTTGAACAGGGGAACGGCACCGAAACCCAGACCTTTCAGAATATCGCGTCGCTTCTTGTTCTGTTCGTCACCGATAAAAAGGTTGCTGTCGGTCCTCAAAAACAGTTTATTGCACCCGACGAAAGATTTATACGTGCAAAAAGTTTTATAGAGGATAATTCTACACGTGATATTTCGGTTGAAGAGGTGTCGGCGTATGTATTCCTGTCGTCAAAACACCTTGGTCGCCTGTTTAAACAAAACTGCAATATGACGGTTGCCGAATTTATTGGCGAAACGCGGTGTGACAGGGCGAAAAAAATGCTTGAAGATAACGGAAATTCCATTTCTGAAATAGTTGATATCCTCTGTTTTTCAAATGAACAGAATTTCAGCCGTTTTTTTAAGCGCGTTACCGGACTTACCCCGGGGGCGTATAGGGAACTTAAAGGTCATATACGATAGATGGAAATGTCTTAAATTGATAAACTTACTGTCGGCACGCGATATTGTAAAGCATTAAAGAAGTATGATATATTGAATACATAAACCTTAAGGAGAGTTATTCATGAAACATTTAGCAGACGATTATTCCGTTGTTGTTCAGTCACCAAATCCAGAAAGTGTCTATTGCTACAGTCCCGGACTGCTTAAAACCAAAAGCGGCAGAATTATTGCCACGATGGATTTTGGCGGCGAAGGCGTTAAAGATTTGGAAGCGTCTTTTAAATACAGACCTAATGACAACAGATACTTTGCAGGCAGGGTATTTGTTTCTGATGACGATGGGCTGACTTGGTGTGAAAAGGCTAAGTTTCCGCTGATGCACTCGCGTCCGTTTAAAGCGGGGAACAGTTTTTATATAATCGGTCATTCAAGGAACCTTGGCATTGTCCGTTCGGATGATAACGGGGAAACTTGGAGTGAAGTTTCATATTTTACAGAGGATCAGCACTGGCATCAAGCACCCTGCAATGTCTGGTACGAAGAAGATAGGGTTTATCTTGTAATGGAACGAATGACCCATCAAAAGGTGGGCTGGCCCGTTTGCGGTATAGCACCCGTTTTAATGCGCGCAAATATAAACGATGACCTCACAAAGCGTGAAAACTGGACCTTTGCGTCGGAACTTGTGTTTGAACAGAATGTGGTTGACAGTTCTCTTGTTGAATTCGGACTGCCCTTTTATAAAGCGACCGATCGCTGTGGTTGGCTTGAAACAAATGTTGTCAGGCTCAAAAAAGAAAACGATTTCTTTTACGACAAAACAGGCAAGACATTGCACCTGTTTATGCGCTCCTTTACGGGACTTCCTTGGACGGGTGCGCTGCTCAAGGTAATCGAAAAGGACGACGGCAGTATGGAAACTATGTTTGAAACTGCGCCGTCGGGTAAGCGGATGACATTTATAAATATCCCCGGCGGGGGCGAGTCCAAGTTCCATATACTTTACGACGAAAAGACCCGCACATATTGGCTTCTTACCAATCAATTTACCGACCGTATGGTAGATTTAGACAAGTGGACCCATAATCAGCGCCATGGTTACGACCGTTCAAGATTGGTGCTTTACTATTCATATAACTGCTTTGACTGGCTTTTTGCAGGTGTTGTTGCCGCAGGTAAAACGCGCAGACAGTCAAGAAGTTATGCAAGTATGGCGTTCGACGGTGATGATTTAATCGTGCTTTCAAGAACGGGCGTGGACGGTGCGATTAACGGTCACGATACCAACCGTATTACATTCCATAGGGTAAAGGATTTCCGTTCGCTTATCGATATCGATTATCCCGAAGAATAGGATAGTGTGACAGGTTCAAGTTACATTAATTCGTGTAATGTAAAAACTTTTAAAAATAATAAAAAAAGCACTTGACAAATCGTTTTGTATGTATTATAATCTTCTTGTTGCAAATCCGTAGACAGCAGGTGGCGTGTTCGCCGTAAGTTTTCGCCTGCCGAGGTGCGCGTAAAAATTGTTATGTAATTTTTATGTCCATACTCGTGTTCTGCGGTATGGACATTATTTGTTTTTCGGAGGTGAACCACATTGCCTAACGCAAAGGTTTTAGAGCAAAAACAACAGGTTGTTGCAGAACTCAAGGAAAAAATTGCTGCTTCTGTTACAGGTATTGTTGTTGATTACAAGGGTATCACCGTTGCTGATGATACTGCACTCCGTAAGGAACTTCGTGAGAATGGCGTTGATTACTTCGTTGTAAAGAACACCGTTCTTGCCCGTGCAATTGACGGTACCGACCTCGCTGATATGAAATCGGTTCTTGAGGGCACAACCGCTATCGCACTTTCTAAGGAGGACTACACCGCCGCTGCGAGAATCATCTGCAAATTTGCTGATTCTCACGAAAACTACAACGTTAAGTCGGGCTTCCTCGACGGTAAGGTTGTAGATGAAGCAACCATTGGCGCACTTGCAAAACTCCCTTCGAGAGAGGTTCTTCTTGCAACCGTCCTTGGTGCATTCCAGGCTCCTATTGCCGCATTCGCGCGTGCTGTACAGGCTATCGTTGATAAGGACGGTGCCCCTGCTGAAGAAGCAGCCGCTGAATAATTAAAAAACAAAAATTAAAAAACAAAAAATTTATGGAGGAAATTAAAATGGCTTCTGAGAAAATTACTGCTATGATTGAAGAGTTAAAGACTCTTACCGTTCTTGAACTTTCTGAACTTGTTAAGGCTGTTGAGGAGGAATTCGGCGTATCCGCTGCTGCTGCTGTTGCAGTTGCTGCTCCCGCTGGTGGCGAGGCTGCTGCCGCTGAAGAAAAGACTGAGTTTGATGTAATCCTTGCAAACGCTGGTGCTGAAAAGATTAAGGTTATCAAGGTTGTTCGTGAGATTACCGGTCTTGGTCTTGCTGATGCAAAGGCTGTTGTTGACGGCGCTCCCAAGACTCTTAAAGAGGCTGCAAGCAAGGAAGAGGCTGAAGAAATCAAGGCTAAACTTGCTGAAGTTGGCGCAACTGTTGAACTTAAGTAATTTATTACTTATAAAAATTACCGCTTTTGGGAAACCAAAAGCGGTTTTTTAGTTTCTGATAAAAATGCTTGACAAACACAGATAAAATTATATAATAAAATCATAAATAACCCTTTGGGAGGAATTTTTTATGAAGATATTATTTCAGGGCGACAGTATAACCGATGCGGGTCGCGACCGCGCCGACATACACCATCTTGGAAATGGTTATCCGAAATACGCGGCACAGTTTCTGCGTGAGGATTTCCCCGAAATCGACTTTGAGTTTATTGACCTTGGTATAAGCGGAAATCAAACCAAGGATTTGGTTGACCGTTTGCAGGCTGATTTTGTTGATATTCAGCCCGATATCGTTTCAATTCTTATCGGTATAAACGATGTATGGCACCACGCGGCGGCAAGGGATTATATACCTCACGATGTGTTTGAAGAGCGCTATCGCACCGTACTTGACGCTATCCGCGAAAAGACAAATGCGAAAATTATGATGATGGAGCCGTTCCTTATCCCCGTTGCCAATAAGGAGTTTTTCCACGAAGACCTCGACCCGAAGATTCAGGTTATACGCAAACTCGCACGCGAGTATGCCGATGTGTATCTCCCCACCGACGGACTTCTTGCTGCGGCATATAATAATGACGAGCCGACCTCTTTTGCGGGTGACGGTGTTCATCCCACCGAAAAGGGTGCCGCATATATCGGTCGTCTTTACGCTGACTATATCGCAAAAATCATAAACGAACTCGCATAAATACAAACATTTCAAAGACCGCCATTGGCGGTCTTTTTTTATACTTGCAATTTATTTAAAAATGTGGTATATTTTGCTTGCAACACAATTTTAATAATTTGCCACAATTAACGCATTTTACTATGGTAAAAATGCGTTGTCCTGTTTTGCGTTATTTGTGGCGTAAAAATTGTGTTGCAGCATTTAGGCTGCGCATTTTTCGGTGTGTGGCTTTGGCTGCACACTTTTTTTATTTTGGGGTGTTTGATTTGGAAAACAAAAACAACCGACCGCAATCCTACGAAGAACATATGAAAGCGCATAAAAAGACGGGTAATCTGCTTAAATTCCTGTGTGCACTTATCTGCTTGATGATTGTGGCACAGGTCGGAATTTTTTGGGCTTATATCAATACTGATGATAACAAAGGTCCTGTTAAAATTCAGAGTGATACAAACGAATATGTGTCACAGGAAGTCCTCATCAAAACAGATACGGTGTATACAACTGATACGGGCAAGTGTTATCACCGCGAATGGTGTCTGTCGCTCGAATTTTCAAAGCATCAAACCACGGTTGCAAAGGCACTAAAAGACGGATATTTGCCCTGCGGCAACTGCAACCCGCCAAGCGATAGAAACTCATGATATGTAAATCGGTGTATTGGCGACCTTTACGGTTGCCTTTTTTGATTTTAAGGTATTGACAACAAAAATGTTTTGTAGTATAATTGTATACAATAATACAAAAAAGGAGTGACAGCAATGCTTGAACTTTCGGATAAGACCCATCTTCTTGAACAGGATACATACAAATATTCGCTTCAGGATGTTGAGGAGCCTAATCTTTACCGCGAGTATTACAGTTATGAAGATGTGCCGCGTGTTGTATTCAACCACAGGCGCGTGCCGATGGGTATGCCAAAGGATATATGGATAACCGATACATCGCTTCGCGACGGTCAGCAGTCGGTTGAGCCGTATACTGTAGAGCAGATAGTTGAACTTTATAAATTGATGTCAAAACTTGGCGGTCCGTACGGAATTATCCGCCAGACAGAGTTTTTTGTTTATAGTAAAAAGGACCGCGATGCACTCTTGAAGTGTCAGGAACTTGGTCTTAAATTCCCTGAAATAACCACCTGGATTCGCGCCAACAAGCAGGACTTTAAACTTGTACGCGACCTTGGTATCAGGGAAACGGGAATCCTTGTTTCGTGCAGTGACTATCATATCTTCAAAAAACTTAAAATGACCCGTAAACAGGCGATGGATACATATCTTGCCGCCGTAGCACAGGCTTTCGAGGCGGGTGTTATGCCAAGGTGCCACCTTGAGGATATAACCCGCGCCGATTTCTACGGCTTTGTTGTACCGTTCGTAAACGAACTGATGAAGATGTCGCGCGATGCGGGTATCCCTGTAAGAATCCGCGCCTGCGATACTATGGGTTACGGTGTACCGTACCCCGAAGTAACACTTCCGCGAAGTGTACCCGGAATCATTTACGGATTACAGCACTATTCCGATGTGCCGAGTGAGATGCTTGAGTGGCACGGTCACAACGACTTTTACAAGTCGGTTGCCAACGCATCTACGGCTTGGCTTTACGGCGCGTCGGCGGTTAACTGTTCTCTGCTTGGAATAGGGGAGAGAACGGGTAATGTTCCGCTTGAGGCGATGGTTATGGAATACGCATCGCTGCGTGGCTCGTTTGACGGTATGGACCCGACGGTAATTACCGAAATTGCCGAGTACTTTAAGAAAGAAATGGGCTATGAAATACCGCCCATGACCCCGTTTGTCGGTCGTAATTTCAATGTTACACGCGCGGGCATCCACGCTGACGGTCTTTTGAAAGACGAGGAAATTTACAATATCTTCAATACCGATAAGATACTGGGTCGCCCCGTATCGGTGCTGCTCAGCAACACATCGGGACTTGCGGGTATTGCATACTGGATAAATCAGAACTATAAACTTTCGGGTGACGGTGCGATTGACAAAAAGGACCCGCTTGTTATCGCTATGAAAGAGTGGATTGACAAGGAGTACGAGGACGGCCGTCAGACATCGCTTTCCAATATGGAAATTGAGGAAAAGATTGAGCAGTTGGCACCCGAAAGATTTGGCGGAGGTAAGGCAAAATGATTGACCATAAAACCGTATCCCTCGCAGATCAGGTGTTTGAACACCTCGAAAACGATATTTTAAGCGGCAAATACCAACGCGGTGAGGTGCTGACCGAAACTAAACTGAGTGCCGAACTCGGTGTAAGCCGTACCCCCATACGCGAGGCTTTGCGCCGACTTGAGCAGGAGCATATCATCGAGGAATCGGGCAAAGGCTCGGTGGTAATCGGTATAACCGAAACCGATGTTGACGATATCTTCCTTATCCGCGAACGGCTTGAGGGTCTTGCCGCGGCCGAGGCGGCAAAGCGCATTTCCAAAGAGCGCCTTGATGCTCTGCGTGAGGCGGTCGAACTTCAGGAATTTTATCTTGAAAAGCACGATGCCGAACAGATAAAGCATATGGATAACCGATTCCACGAACTGCTTTATAAGGCAAGCGGCAGTACGACCTT
>JAZREH010000060.1:0-1682 GCA_045660705.1 Acutalibacteraceae bacterium | reverse complement strand
TGCGCCGTATGGGTTCAATCTGTCTTGAGGCGGCGGACACATGGCGCGTTGCTGCGGGCGGTGCGCTTGCGGTTGACAGGGGAATCTTTTCGGATTATGTAACACAGAAGATAAAGTCGCATAAAAATATCAGCGTAAGATATGAAACCGTCGAAACAATCCCGACCGACGGGGTTACCGTTATTGCGACGGGACCGCTTACCGACGATGGTTTAGCGCGCGATATCGAACGTGTTTTAGACCGTGAAAGTTTAAGTTTTTATGATGCCGCCGCACCTGTTGTGACGGCAGAAAGTATTGACTTTTCGCGTGCGTTTTTCGCTTCGCGATACGATAAAGGCGATAATGATTATATTAACTGTCCTTTTAGTAAAGCGGAATATGAGGCGTTTCATAAGGAACTTGTCGACGCCGAGGTGGCGCCGCTTCACGAATTTGATAAACCGCTTACGGTTTATGAGGGTTGTATGCCGATTGAGGTGCTTGCTAAAAGGGGTACCGATTCTATACGGTTCGGTCCAATGAAGCCTGTCGGTCTTCGCGACCCTGCAACGGGGCACCGTCCTTGGGCGGCGGTACAACTTCGCCGCGAAAATGCCGAGGGTACGCTTTATAACCTTGTCGGGTTTCAGACAAACCTTAAATTCGGCGAACAAAAGCGCGTTTTTTCGATGATACCGGGGCTAAAAAACGCCGAATTTGTAAGGTACGGTGTAATGCACCGTAATACCTTTATCGACTCGCCGCGTGTACTTAGTACAAATCTTTCGATGAAGAAAAATCCCGAAATTTTCTTTGCGGGACAACTTTCAGGGGTCGAGGGGTATATGGAATCGGCGGCAAGCGGAATTGTCGCGGGAATGAACGCGGTCCGTTTTTTAAGGGGAGAACAACCCGTTATATTGCCAAAGTTTTCGATGATTGGCGCATTACTCGGTTATATCTGCGACGGTGAAGTTTCAAATTTTCAGCCGATGGGTGCGAATTTCGGTATATTACCGTCGCTTGACGAAATAATAAAGGACAAGCGCGAACGGTATGCGGCACTCTCAAAGAGGTCGCTTGATTGGTTCGATATAAATTTTTAAAGGGGTATAAAAATGAGGGTAGTAATAGATGCTTTCGGTGGCGATAACGCACCGCTTGAAATTGTTAAGGGCGCGGCTCTTGCATCGAATGAGTACGGTGTCGATATCACCCTTACGGGCGATAGTGAGCAGATCAAGAAGGTTATCAGCGATAACGCCCTTAAATTTAAGGGTGATTTAAAAATAGTACATACCACCGATGTTATCACTATGCACGATGATCCGACCACTATACTTAAAGCACATGCTGAGTCTTCGATGGGTCTTGCTTTTAAGGAACTTGATGAGGGTAACGCCGATGCCTTTGTTTCGGCGGGGTCTACGGGTGCAATCGTGGTTGGCGGTACGCTGATTATAAAGCGCATTAAGGGTGTAAAGCGTCCTGCTCTCGGCGGACTTATTCCGTCTCCTAAAGGTCATTATATGCTTATGGATATGGGTGCTAACGCTGAGTGCCGACCCGAAATGCTTCAACAGTTTGGCATTATGGCAAGTGTTTATCTTAAAAATGTTGAGGGTATAGAAAATCCGTCTATTGGTCTTTTGAACATAGGAGTTGAGGATACTAAGGGAACTGAACTTCAACAGGAAGCT
>JAZREH010000059.1:0-1339 GCA_045660705.1 Acutalibacteraceae bacterium | reverse complement strand
CCGGTACGGGGGTTATAGCCGAAGTTTTATCCTTGACACCCTCAAAATCAACATCACCGCAAAGTTTACCGTTATCCCTGTTCATTCCAACATCAATGACAACGGCGCCCTCCTTAACCATATCGGCAGTAACGAAATTAGGGCGTCCCACCGCCGCGACCAGAATATCGGCACCGCGGCATATTTCGGCGAGGTTTTTTGTTTTTGAATGACAAATTGTTACCGTACCGTTTTTATGTAACAGTAACATACCCATCGGTTTACCGACGATATTTGAACGACCGATTACCACACAGGATTTACCCTCGACAGATATACCCTCGTATTCAAGCATTTCCATAATTCCCGCCGGTGTGCAAGGTACAAAATCATAGTCGCCAATCATAATTCTGCCGACATTGTGCGGATGGAATGCATCAACATCCTTTTCGGGAGCAATAGAGTTTATAATAAGTTTTTCATCAAGATGGCGCGGCAGAGGCAACTGACACAAAATACCGTTTATGGCAGGACTCTCATTCAGTTCCTTTACAAGTGCTAAAAGTTCCTCCTCGGTAGTGTCGGCAGGCAGTGCATATTCGTGGGAAACTATACCCAAATCCTCACACGCCTTTTTCTTGTTTGCAACATATATCTTTGAGGCGGGGTCTTCGCCGACGATTATTACGGCAAGACCTGTCGTTATCCCCTGCTCTTTAAGTTTTGCGACCTCATTTTTTACCTTTCCCTTTACAGCGGCACTTATAGCCTTTCCGTCAATGATTTTATACATTGTTATCCTCCTCGTCGGTTTTGTCTTCTATCGCTTCCTGTGTATCAGAAACTTCCTGTGTTTGTTCGGCTGTCGTTTCACCGTCGGTCTGTGCCGCAAACTGTGCGCCGTATTCGTCATCGTGCGCGCCAACTGCAACCTTTCGCGACAGGAAATATACCGCGCTTGCACAGGCAAGGCACAAAAAGACCGAAAGCAGACAGGAAACACGGATTTTTCCAATCATAAGACTGTCGGTGCGAAGCGTTTCGATAATCGCACGGCCAAAGCCGTACCACACACCGTAAAGCAGTGCAATCTGTCCGCTGAATTTACGCTTTTTACTGATATGATGAATCACGAAAAAGCCGACAATACACCATACCGATTCATACAGGAAACAGGGATGCACAAGACCCTCACCGACATCGTATACGGTGTTTTCGCTCTGCATACCCCACCAACTGCTACCTGTCAGTTTGCCGAAAGCCTCCTGATTTACAAAGTTGCCCCAACGACCGACACCCTGACCGATAAGGAAACCAAGCGCCGCGATATCGACAACATCGGTAAACTTAACCTTTCTTA
>JAZREH010000058.1:0-3156 GCA_045660705.1 Acutalibacteraceae bacterium | reverse complement strand
AAGGAAATCCCCGAAGAAGCAGTTCGCGACCTTATAATTTCTCTCATCACCCTCAAATACACCCAGTCCAACTCGGTTTGCTATGCTTATGACGGTCAGGCAATCGGTGTCGGTGCAGGTCAGCAGTCAAGAATCCACTGCACCCGCCTTGCAGGTAACAAGGCAGACCTGTGGCATCTCCGTCAGCACGAAAAGACACTGTCTTTGCCCTTTCAATGTTATCATCGAACGGGAAGAAAGCATCCGAGCCGAGCGAAACACCGTCGATAGTATCAAGATAAGCCTTGATTTCATCATCGGTAAGGGGTTCGGGCTGAACGGTAAAGTACTTCTGCCAGTTACCGTCGGCGCAGACATCCTCCTCGTTGCGGTTGATGTAACCGTCGATAACATTGTCACGGTCGGGGCGACCGAGGGTATCCTTAAAGGGAAGATTCAGCACCTTATCGTGCTGACGTAAAAACCAAGTGGCTGCTTTAGAACCTGCAAGGCGGGTGCAGTGGATACGCGACTGCTGACCTGCACCGACACCGATTGCCTGACCGTCAACGGCAAAGCAGACCGAGTTCGACTGTGTATATTTAAGTGTGATAAGCGAAATTATAAGGTCGCGAACTGCACTTTCGGGGAGTTCCTTATTTGCAGTAACGATGTTTGAAAGCAGGTCGCGGTCGATTTTGAAGTTGTTTCTGCCCTGTTCAAAGGTGATGCCGTAAACCTGTTTTGTTTCGGTAGCGGCGGGAACAAAATCAGGGTCAATCTTTACAACATTATAGTTACCCTTGCGCTTGGATTTAAGTATCTCAAGTGCTTCGGGGTCGTAATCGGGAGCGATAACGCCGTCAGATACCTCGCGCTTTATCATAAGGGCGGTAGTAACATCGCACTTGTCAGAAAGGGCAACCCAGTCACCGAAAGAGCACATTCTGTCGGTGCCGCGTGCACGGGCATATGCACAGGCGAGGGGCGGATCGTGAAGACCCTCGATATCATCAACAAAGCAAGCCTTTTTAAGTTTATCGGAAAGCGGGGTACCAACTGCAGCAGATGTCGGGCTTACGTGCTTAAAGGAGGTAACGGCAGGCATACCGAGTGCCTCTTTAAGTTCCTTTACAAGTTGCCACGAATTGAATGCATCAAGGAAGTTGATGTATCCGGGACGTCCGCAAAGGATTTCTATCGGCAGTTCGCTGCCGTCTGCCATATAGATTTTGGACGGTTTCTGGTTGGGATTACAACCGTATTTAAGTTCAAATTCTTTCATTTTCATATCCTCCGATTTATTACTTGTTTTTATTGATGATTATATCTGTCGGCTCGCCGCCGTCAAGCGGTATACTGCGGACAAACAGCGAAACCTTGTTGTCTTCATTCAGGTTTTTCCAGCAAAGGTCAGCAAGTTCCTCTGCGGTGTTGGGCATTGTTACCTCTTCGGGCTCACCGTAGAAAGACGGAATGGGGTCACCGTCACATTTATAGGTGTGGATAAAGTGACCGATGCCGTCCTCGGGAACGTAGTTATAGAAGTAACGGTTGCAGGCATCAGGTCTGCCGTTTGCGCTCTTTAAGATTGAAAGTTTATATGTGAAGTCAGCCTTATCAAAATCATAATAAAGCGCACCCGAAATACGGGGGGTGAAGTTTGGTGCATCAGGTTCAAACTCGCGGGTGTAAAGTGCGTCCTCGAAAGTTTTGCCGTCGTTTATGAAATCATAAACGGTGTTGGTCTGGTCACCGTTAGTGATGATGTCGATGTTTCCGCCCTTTGCAGAAAGATAGGGGTTATAGATTATAAGGCTGGGGTCGGAAAGTTTTGATTCGTCAAAAGCCTTGGTACGCATACCGCCGTCAAATGCCTCAAATATGCGGTTGCGCGAGTTTACGCTTCTGCCCATAATAAAGTAGGCAATCATAGCATTTTTACCGTCGGCAGACTTGCCGATTACGATACCTCTTCCGGGGTAGGTATTTTCTGATAAAAGTGTTTTCAAATCAAACAAAGACATTTTTCATTCTCCTTTAATATCTTCAGATACTTTTTGAACTGCTTCGGGGAGTATTTTCCATTCAGCCTGCTCCATAACACGTTTTTGCAGGGTTTCGGGGGTGTCGCCGTCAAGAATCTCAACCGCTTTCTGCATTATAATGCGACCACCGTCGGGAATTTCATTGACAAAATGCACCGTAGCACCCGTAACCTTTACGCCGTAATTAAGCGCCGCCTCATGAACGCGGAGTCCGTAAAAACCCTCGCCGCAAAAGGACGGGATAAGTGACGGATGAACATTTATAATCCGTTCGGGATAGTGACCCGTAAATCTTTCGCTTAAAATCACCATAAATCCCGCAAGCACGATTATATCGGTACGGTTTTCGTCAAGCGTTTTTATAAGTTCTGTTTCAAACCTTTCGGCGCCAAGTTCCTTTTTGGAAATAACCGCCGTCTTTATGCCCGCATTCGCGGCGCGGGTCAGCGCATACGCATCGGCATTGTTTGAAATAACAAGGGTTATTTCGCCGCTTGTTATTATGCCCGAATCCTGCGCATCAATACGCGCCTGCAGGTTGGTGCCGCCACCCGAAACAAGAACGGCTATCCTTGCCTTACTCACAGCGTTACCCTCTGCTCGGACTCAACAATCTCACCAATTACATAGGCATCTTCGCCGTTTGCCTTAAGCACCTCAATGGCACGGTCCGCATCCTCTTTAGCGACAACAATGCTCATACCGACACCCATATTAAAGGTGTTGAACATATCGTGTTCGCTGATGTTGCCACGCTCTGCCAAAAGTTTGAATATCGGAAGCACGCGAACCGCTGACTTGTCGATTTTAGCACCGAGTCCTTCGGGAATACTTCTCGGAATATTCTCGTAAAAACCGCCGCCTGTTATGTGGGAGATACCTTTGACCTTTACCTGCTCTAAAAGTGCAAGTACGGGTTTTACATAAATCTTGGTCGGGGTAAGGAGTGTTTCACCGATTGATTTGCCGCCAAGTTCGGGGGTAGGGGTCTTTATGTCAGCATTTTCAACATCGAAAACCTTTCTGACCAGTGAAAAGCCGTTTGAGTGAACGCCCGAAGACGGGAGTGCGATTATAACATCGCCCGCACACATTGTTTTATTGTCAATTATCTTTGCCTTATCGACAA
>JAZREH010000057.1:0-11861 GCA_045660705.1 Acutalibacteraceae bacterium | reverse complement strand
TATGGTATATTCTCATTAGCACCTGATTTTTCAGGATATATCTGTGTTTTGGAGAGTGATTTTATGTCGAAAAAATGTTTTATTATCGGTTGTAAGGAAAATGGGTTGAATTTTGCCGAAAACAGTACTGTGTGCGACAGTTTCAAGGACAGAATTGAGGAGAAACTGACCGAAATAGTCGAAATCGGCGATGCCGATGTATTTTCGACCTGTATGAGGCGCGGTGCCGATACATATGCCGCCGAAGCGGTACTGAGTCTGCGCCGAAAGTATCCACATATTTCACTTGAATGTGTGCTTCCCTTTGAGGAACAGGCGGCAGACTTCACCGAGGACGAGCGCGACAGATATTTTAGTATTTTCGAGCAGTGCGACCGCGAGTTTATGTTTTCAACCGCCTTCAGCACAGGCTGTGTTGAGGATTGCATTGACTTTCTTACACAGTCTGCCGATGTTCTGCTTTACATAGGTACAGATGCACCCAAACAAACCGACAAGCCTGTTTTTTATATATCTGCATAAAACAAAACCGTTTCGCAAAACGCGAAACGGTTTTAATTTCATCAGTCCTCAATCGCCGCCTTGCGGGCAAAGAGGGGTCGGATTTCATCGGGATCGAATTTAGGAACGCGGTTGTATGTGTAAAGACCGTTCTGCTCCTGCTCGACATCGGTAAGTTGCGTATAGCAAAGACCGAACATCCTGTCATTATCAAGCAGGGCATCGTTAAGACCCTTAAGACGGGCAAGGAATTCCTCGCGGGTCTGAGGTGCGTTGCCGTAGCCCCATCCCGACTCGTCATCGGTCCATCTGATACCGCCGTACTCACTTACAAAGAAGCACTTTTTACCGTCATAGTTCTGGCGGTGTTCATAGGCGCTCTTCCAACCTTTAAGTTCGCCGTTTGCAAGGTTTTTGTAGTGCGATGCAAAGGTTTCGGGGTCCTGCTCATAGTCGTGCAGGTCATAAATATCGGTGATAACATGGTAGTTACCGCTTGTATCTATGCAGGGTCTTGTGGGGTCTGCCGCTTTAGTGGCGTAGTAGATGTTTTCGAGCACCCTGTCATCCTGTTTTCTGCCGTTTATATCCCAAGTTTCATTAAACGGACACCAACCGACGATTGACGGATGGTTAAAGTCGCGGTCGATTTCCTCAAGCCATTCTGAAAGTGCGCCGTATATAGAATCAGCATATGTTATATCAAGACCCCAGTTGGGGAATTCGCCCCACACAAGGTATCCCTTTTTATCACAGTGGTAAAGGAATCTTTCCTCAAACACCTTTTCGTGAAGCCTTGCACCGTTAAAGCCCATAGCCATTGAACGGTCAACATCGGCGGCAAGTTCGCTGTCCGACGGTGCGGTATAAATACCGTCGGGATAAAATCCTTGGTCAAGGACAAGGCGTTGGAACACCGATTTTCCGTTAAGCAGGAATTTATAATCCCTGTAATCAATACTGCGAAGTCCGAAATAACTGCTGACACGGTCATCCCCATAGGAAAGTTCAAGGTCATAAAGTCCGCCGACGCCCACCTGCCACAGGTGTTTTTCCTTTAAGGTTACGGTTGCGGTAACATTTCCGCCGTCACATTCAAGCACTGTTTCGCCCATATCCTTGCCGTCAAAAAGCGCCTTTACCTTAAAGGTGCCTGAACCCTCAAGTTGTGCGTTTACGGTGAGGGTGCCCTGCTCGACACTCGGATAATACTTAACATTTTTTATGTAGGTATTGGGCGTAAATTCAAGCCAGACCGTCTGCCATATACCTGTTGTACGGGTGTACGAACAGGCGTAAGAATAGTATCTGTCCGACTGCTTGCCCGACGGGATAAGGCGGCTGCGCGTATCGTCCTTTGCATAGACGGTAACGGTGTTTTCGCCCTCTTTTACAAGGTCGGTTATATCGAATTTAAAGGAAACATATCCGCCCTTGTGGGTGCCTGCCTTTTGCTCGTTTATATAAACAGTTGCCTCATAATCAACCGCGCCGAAGTGCAGAAAAATCCTGCCATTCATATTTTCGCGTGTGATATTAAAGGTGCGTCTGTACCATACCGCCGCCATAAAATCGGTAAATCCGATTCCTGAAAGTTTACTTTCAGGGCAAAACGGTACATTTATAGTTTCGTTAAACTGTTTTGACTGCTTTTGAAAACCCTTGTCAATACCGCTGTTTGAAATATCCTTTTCAAACTGCCACTCACCATTGAGGTTTACCCAATTTTCGCGGCAAAACTGCGGCTTTGGATGTTCTGTTCTGTATATCATATAACTCCCACCTTAAAAGTTTATACCTTCATTATATAGCACATTATCCCTTTTTTCAATGATTTTTAATTCATTTTTTATTGACATATAGTCCTGTGGCGGATATACTCTATATGAGGTGTGACTATGATAAAAATAAACAGTATCCGACACGCGTGGCCCGACGGTCCGCAGTTTAAAATTAAACGCCCGAACGGTCTTGACGAATATACCTTTCTGCACTTTTTTGACAGTGTTGAAATCACCATAAACGGTGAAAAAATCACAACAAGACCCGATGCCTGCATTATTTACAACCGAAAAACCCCGCAATTTTTCAGGTGTGACGGCGCTATAATACACGACTGGTTTCACTTTTCGTGCGATAATGACCCCGTCGCCGAATACGGACTTTCGCGTGATACGGTTTATTATCCGTCAAACCCCGATTTTATATCACCTATCGTCGCGGAACTTGAAAGCGAATTTTTTTATTCGGGACCTTTCTGTGATAAAGCGACAGATGCTCTTGTGTGCCAACTTTTTGTCGGTCTTTACAGGTCCTGCTTTGCCGAGCCGCGCCCGCGCGTTGACACCGATACCGAAAACCTCTTTAACCAACTGCGCCGCGAGGTGTTTATCGACCTTAAAAAGCATTGGTCGGTTGACCAGATGGCAGATTTTGTGGGACTCAGCCGTTCGCGTTTCTTTGCGGTTTACAAGGCTATTTATTCCACAACGCCAAGTGAAGACATCATAAACGCCCGTATCGAACGCGCCAAGGCTATGCTTATTTCGGGCAATAAAACCGTATCACAGATTGCCGAACATCTGGGTTATAATAACCTTACCCACTTTATGCGCCAGTTCAAAGCGGTAACCGGTACAACGCCTAAAAAATTTAAAACCCAAGGTTTATAAAAAATTTATTGATATTTATAGAATATAGCAGTATAATATATATAATATGGATTTATTTTACAGGGGGAACCGATAATGGACTGTAAACAGTTTTTTGAGCAGATAGACGGCAAAAAAATCGCGATGTGCGGAATCGGTGTCAGCAACACTCCGCTTATTATGAATTTCCTTTCAAAGGGTGCGCGGGTTATCGCCTGCGACCGCCGTTCGCGTGAGCAGATTGGCGAACTTGCCGACCGACTTTCGGCGGCGGGTGCTGAACTGCGGCTTGGTGACGGATACCTCGAAAATCTTGAGGTCGATATGATATTCAGAACACCTGGGATGAGTTTTAATCTTCCCGAACTTGATGCCGCACGCAAGCGCGGTATCGCCGTTACAAGCGAAATGGAGGTTTTCTTTGACCTTTGCCCTGCCACGATTTTTGCGGTTACGGGTTCTGACGGAAAGACCACTACCACCACCCTGATTGCAAAAATGCTTGAGGCGGAGGGCAAAAAGGTCCACATCGGCGGAAATATCGGCAATCCCCTGCTCCCCGAAATTGAAAATATCAAGAGCGACGATTTTGTTGTGGTTGAACTTTCGTCGTTCCAACTTATATCAATGCGTAAAAGTCCCGATGTTGCGGTGGTAACCAATGTTGCTCCCAACCACCTTGATGTTCACAAGGATATGGATGAATATGTCGAGGCGAAAAAGAACATTCTGCTTCACCAGAACGCATTTTCCCGCACCGTTTTAAACCGCGACAACGAAATAACCGAGGGATTCAGAAGTTTTGCACGCGGACAGTTGCTTGGTTTCAGTATGGAGAGAAAACTCAATAACGGTGCGTGGCTTGCCCCCGACGGAACACTGCATATGGCATACCGCGGAATTGATGTTCCGATTATGCATAAAAGCGAAATCGCCATTTTGGGCGACCACAATGTTGCAAACTATCTTACCGCCATTACCGCCGTATGGGGGTATGTCGGCGTTGACAGTATCCGCAAGGTCGCACGCGAGTTTATGGGTGTCGAACACCGCATTGAACTTGTCCGTGAACTTGACGGTGTCAGGTATTATAACGATTCGATTGCATCGTCACCATCCCGCACCATTGCAGGTCTTAAGGCATTTGACCGCAAGGTGATTCTTATCGCGGGCGGTTACGACAAGCATATTCCGTTTGAGCCGATGGCACCCCACATTGTCGAAAAGGTTAAGTTATTACTGCTTTGCGGCACAACCGCCGACAAAATCGAAAGTAGTGTTGTCGGGTACGATGGCTATTCACAGGGAAATCCCGAAATTATCAGGGTTGCCGACATTGCCGAGGCGGTAAAAATCGCCCACG
Source organism: Acutalibacteraceae bacterium (assembly GCA_045660705.1). Taxonomy (GTDB): domain Bacteria; phylum Bacillota; class Clostridia; order Oscillospirales; family Acutalibacteraceae; genus UBA737. Next base: position 7,346 of record JAZREH010000057.1, on the reverse strand, counting down.
AGCGTGCTGTTGACGGCGACATCGTCACATTAAGCCCCGCCTGTGCAAGTTTTGATGCTTTTCCGAACTTTGCGGCGCGCGGAAATTTCTTTAAGGAAGTTGTAAATAAACTGTAATGGATATAAAAACTACGCTTTTTACCCTGTCCGATGCGGTGGCGTGCGGTACCGTTTATGATGCACGCGACATCGCCTCTCACATTCTTTCAAAGTATACCGACTGCAAAAAAACCGATACCCTTACGGTTATCGGCACCCTTAAAGGTGCCAACAGCAGCCGCAAAATAATGCTTGATGCCCACATCGACCAGATTGCGATGATTGTAACCGATGTTGACCAAAACGGTTTTATAACGGTATCAAAATGCGGCGGCATTGACCTGCGTACACTCCCCGCAAGGCGGGTAATAATTCACGGAAAACAGCGTGTGCAGGGTGTTTTTTGCAGTATTCCTCCCCACCTTGGAGGCGGCGACACAAAGTTTGAAAACATCGCCGATTTTAAGATAGACACTATGCTTGGCGACCGTGCGCGCGACATCGTTTCGGTAGGCGATTATGTTACCTTTTATACCGAGGCGAAACCGCTTATCGGTAGTCGTGTCGCGGGCGGTGCTTTTGACGACCGCGCGGGTGTTGTATGTCTTTTAGAACTTGCAGAGCGCCTGTCAAAGACCGAATTACCCTTTGATGTTATCTTTGTTTTAAGCGACGGAGAAGAACTTGGTCTTCGCGGCAGCCGTACCGCTACCTTTGATATCGACCCCGACGAGGCAATCGCCATTGATGTTAGTTTTTCAGATGCTCCCGATGTTTCGGGTGACGATTGCGGCAAGATGTCTGAGGGTGCGATGATTGGTGTATCGCCCGCACTTGACGGCGGTATAAGCAGAAAACTTATTGACACCGCAAAGAAAAACAACATTCCCTACCAATGCGAGGTTATGGGGAGTAAAACAGGCACTAACTGTGATGTTATATCGGTAAACAAGGGCGGCGTGAAGACGGGTCTTGTTTCGATACCGCTTCGCAATATGCACACCGCGGCAGAGGTAATTGACCTTGACGACATTGTAAGTGTCTGCGACCTTATCGAAAAATATATTCTTTCAGGAGGTGCCGACATATGACCGAACTTTTACGGCAGTTAGCATCTCTTGACGGCACCGCGGGTGACGAAAAGGCGGTACGCGACTTCATCATTTCAAAAATCGACGGGCATTGCCGTTTTGAGGTTGACCCGCTTGGCAATATCCTCGCCTTTAAGGCGGGCAAAAACCGCAGTGTTAAAAAACTGCTTGTCGATGCCCACACCGATGAGGTAGGACTTATAATAACAAATGTCACCGCCGACGGATTTTTAAAATTCAAGACGGTGGGCGGTATTGAAACGGCGGTTATGCTTTCGCGCGCCGTTCGTATAAACGGCAGTATAAACGGTGTTATCGGCACAAAGCCTGTGCACCTTACCCACGGGGACGAGGGCAAAAGCCTGCCCAAACCTGAAAGTCTTTATATCGACATCGGCGCAAAATCGCGTGAGGAGGCTTTGTCTTTTGTATCCCTCGGTGACCGCGCGGTTATATGCGGCGAATATGCCGAAAACGGCAATTTCATATGCTCAAAGGCGCTTGACGACCGCATTGGATGTGCCATTCTGATTAAACTTCTTGTTGAGGACAGCGACTACGATTTCAGTGCTTCATTTACTGTGCAGGAGGAAATCGGGGTGCGCGGTGCCAAAACCGCCGCGTATACCGTCGACCCACAGGCGGCTATTATGTTGGAGGCTACCACAGCCGCCGATATCGCGGGTGTACCGCAGGAAAAGACGGTATGCAGCCTTGGTGACGGTGTTGCGGTTTCCTTTATGGACGGCGGTACGGTTTACGACCGCGCCTTTTACAACGCCGCACTTCAAAGCGGTATAAAATGTCAGCCAAAGCGTGCCGTTACGGGCGGAAACAACTCTGCCGCTGTTCATTTAAGCCGCGGTGGCGTGCGTTCGCTTGCCCTTTCGGTTCCCTGCCGATATATACACTCGCCGTCGTGCGTGTGTGACAGGGACGATATTGATTCAGCGTATAAACTTGCACGATTTATGATAAACGGCATCTGTTCGGGTGATATCGAATGATTCGCCTTACAGATACCCTGCCCGAAATGAACACCGCATCAGCAGAACTTATCAAACTGCACTGCAACCTTGACTGCTATCCCGACATCGGGATGTTCTGGGTTCAGGACGGCGGCAGATGTTACATCGGTATGCTTGACGGCAATATGATAATCTATAACATTGATGCCGACACCGACGAACTTAAGGAATTTGTTTCGGTACTGTCGCCATGTTGCATTTTTTCGGACATCGAAACGCTCAGCGCCATCGGGCGGACACCTGACGAGCCGATTTGCGTTATGTCGCGCTCTGCCGATACAAAAGTTGACCTTGTTTCGGACAGGCTTTCATCAAGGGAAATTTACGACCTGCTTGATGTCGAGGGGCTGTCACTTCCCGAATACGAATACTTCGCGGTGGATTTCTGCAGGCGTGTAAACCACGGTTTTGCCGATTACTACGCCGAAAAGGGGCGTTGTGCCACAATATCGCTGAATACGGGCGACTACGCCATAATAAACGGCATCGCAAGCCACCAAAAGGGTCTTGGAAGCAGGGCGCTTTCGGCAATCCTTTCAAAAAATTTCGGCAGAACTTTCCTTGCCTGTTGCAGGGAAACCGTCCGCCCTTTTTATGAAAAAAACGGATTTGAATTACTATACTATACTGGATACTGGGTGAAAAAATGAGTTTTTTTGATTTCGACAAACGACTGCTTGAATACGACAAACGCGCCTGCCTGCTTGCGGCAGAGCAGTTTGAAAAAATTGAGCGCACAACCGAATTCAACCAACAAAAGGTGCTTTCGGCTTTCATAAAAAACAGGGTCAGCGAAACCCACCTCGGTATATCGACGGGTTACGGCTACGGCGACGAGGGTCGCGACAATCTTGAGCGCGTTATGGCTGACTGTATGGGCGCCGAAGATGCGCTTATGCGGCACAGTTTTGTTTCGGGCACACACACACTTACGGTTGCCCTTTTCGGTATACTTCGACCGGGTGACAGCGTGCTTTGTCTTACGGGCAGACCCTACGACACCATAACGGGTGTTTTCGGTATCGACAGCAACACCGACGGCTCACTCCGCGATTTCGGTGTCGAGTACAATCAGGTTGACCTTAAACCCGACGGTACACCCGACATAAACGCTATACGCGGCGAACTCTCTTGGAAAAAATATAAAATGGCATACATACAGCGCTCGCGCGGTTACAGTCTGCGCCCAAGCCTTACGATAAACGACATCGCCGAACTTTGCCGCGCTGTTCGCGAGGTATCACCCGACACCGTAATAATGGTCGACAACTGCTACGGCGAATTTGTTGAGGAAAAGGAACCTTGCGAGGTCGGTGCAGACCTTGTTGCGGGCTCGCTTATTAAAAACCCCGGCGGCGGTATCGCACCGACGGGCGGATACATTGCGGGTCGGCGCGACCTTATCGAAAAGTGTGCCAACCGTCTTACCTGCCCCGGTGTAGGCAAAGAGGTCGGTGCATCGCTCGGTCACAACCGCGAACTTTATATGGGACTTTTCAGCGCTCCGCATACGGTGGGTGAAGCACTCAAAACCGCCGTTTATTCGTCGGCGCTTTTAGAACTTTTAGGATACAAGGTATCACCGCGCGTAGATGAGGTGCGCGGTGACATAATAGAAAGTGTAATACTCGGTAGCGAGGATGCGCTTATCGCATTCTGCCGCGGTATGCAGTCGGGCGCGCCCGTCGATTCTTTCCTTGTTCCCGAACCCTGGGAAATGCCCGGTTACGACGACAAGGTAATTATGGCGGCAGGTGCTTTTACACTCGGCGCATCAATAGAACTGTCTGCCGACGCGCCGCTTCGCCCGCCTTACGCCGCGTGGATGCAGGGCGGTCTTAACTACCACAGCGCCAAAACGGGCGTGCTTTTAGCGGTGCAGTCAATGATAAATTCAGGCGCACTGTGCCTTAAGTAACTAAACATTCAAAGGGGATTTACAACTTGAAAAAAATCTTTGAGGGCGAGGTTTACGAGGTCGTACCGCAGGTGGGCGGAATCGTCTTTTCCTACTGCAAAAGTGTTGTTGACGACCAACTCCTCGTTTCATATAAAATGCTTTCGGTAGATACCGGCGTTATGACCGATGTCGCTAAAAATATATATCTGCTTTCAAAATACGGCAGTAACTACCGCGCCGCCGTATCGAGATCCGACAACTACATCACCGCAAAAACCCTTGTACTGCCAAGCGGAAGCGTTTTTGTCTGCACCGATACGGGTGCCGCATCGCTTGTCGACGGCGACGGCAGTGTTGCCTGGGCGGGCGAACTTAAATACCGCGGCTTTGCACCGTCAGATATTGCAATCTACAAGGACGCGCTGTGGGCGTGCTACAGCGAAGCGGGTGTGCTCTTAAGGTTTAACCTTAACACTATGCGCGAGGAACTTCGCATAGGCGGTACAAACTCACCGTTTGACAAACCCCGCGACATATTCATCGACGGTGATACCGCCGTTATAACCAACTTTGGTTCAAAAAAACTATTAAAGGTTGACCTTAATTCCTTTACGGTAGCAGAATATCGGCAGTTTGATGAGCCTGTATACAGTTATGTAAAGGTTAAAAATTACGAATTTTTGTTGACGGAATCGGGACTTTATCTTTTGTGATAAGCCATACCGTCTTTAAAAATAAATTAAAGGAGTCTATTTATGAGAACAGGAACTATTGAACTAAAAGAGTTTTTCCCTTTTTTGGGTGAGGACGGCAAAAACCCGACCCTTACCTACTATCTGCCCTACAATATGACCGAAATGGGCAGACAGGACATCAAACGCCCTTGTATGCTGATTTGTCCGGGCGGCGGATACGGTATGTGCAGTCAGCGCGAATCGGAAGTTGTTGCCGTACACTTTTTACCGCTTGGCTTTAATGTTTTCGTGCTTAATTACTCGGTTGCACCCAACCGTTTCCCGTCACAGGTTTTACAGGTTGCCGCCGCTTATGAACTTATAAAGCAAAACAAAGACGAGTGGAACTGTGATACCGAAAAGATGGGTATTATGGGCTTTTCGGCGGGCGGACACCTTGCGGCGCACTATTCAAATGCGTGGGATATTCCCGAAATACGCGAATATTTCCCCGACAGTTACCGCCCCTTTGCATCGGTGCTTTGCTATCCCGTAATAACTGCAGAGCCCAATATCCGTCACACTGGCAATTTTGTTAATCTTTTAGGTCACGAGCCAAGCAGTGAAGAAATCGCGCGTTTTTCGTGTGAAAAAATTGTACGCGACAACACTCCACAGGCATTTTTGTGGCACACCGCTTCCGACAATGCTGTTCCCATAGAAAGCACCCTTTTGTACGCACAGGCGCTTTCTGCTCACAAGATTCCTTTTGAAATTCACATATTCCCCCGCGGCTGTCACGGTCTTTCGACGGCTGACGAACAATGCAACAACGAAATCACCTGCGATTTACTGCATATTCAGGCGTGGGTTGATGCCCTTAAAAAGTGGCTTAAGATAACCTTCTGATATGGGAGGTAAGGTTTTCGAAAAAATTTACGAACAGGTAAAACGGATACCCCGCGGCAAGGTTGCCACCTACGGTCAGATAGCAATGCTTGCCGGAAATCCGCACTGGTCACAGGTGGTAGGCTATGCCCTGCACGCCAACCCCGACCCCGCAAATATTAAGTGTCACCGCGTTGTTAACCGTTTCGGCGGTCTTTCGGATGCGTTTGTGTTCGGCGGTAAAAGCGCGCACGCGCAACTGCTCGAAAATGAGGGTGTGCAGATTCGCCCCGACGGTACGGTTGACCTTGAAATATACGGTGTAAAACCCGAGGAACTGCTTTAAAAGGAGTAATAAATATGCTTGAAAAATCAATAATGTTAACCAGTATAGAAGATGTCAGAAGTTTTGTTGCACTTGCCAACGAAAAGGATTACGATATCGAACTTGTTTCGGGAAAATATGTCGTAAATGCAAAGTCGATAATGGGCGTTTTCAGTCTTGACCTCACGCTTCCGCTTACTATGGTGGCACACTGCGACCATGTTGCAGAACTTTCGCGTCAGACCGAAAAATACGCTGTTGGACTTAAAAAATAAACCTAATAAATGCATAAAAAAGCGCCGCAGTTGCGGCGCTTTTAATTTTACTAAAAATACATTGTATGATTTGAGGTAAAGGTTTCGTCGGGGTTTATACCCTCAACACCCTCTTTTTCCTCAATCGCAATACCCGCGTCAACCGTAGGCGGTATGCCGTTCCACGGCTCAACACAAACGAACTTGCTATTGGGCATTGTCCATATAAGCAGGTAGTCTGAATCGGGGAACTCAACATAAACGCTTTTACCGTTTATGCGGTTACGAAGTGTCAGCGCACGCGACTTCATATCCTTGAAAACCAAGGCATCAATCTCAAAATACCGATTGTAAAGCGGCAGAGTATCACCGTCTTTAAGTACTGTACGCCCTGTATTACCGATAAGGTTACCCACAACATCACAGGTGACAAGCGTTTCCTTTTTATCAAAAATCAGGTCGTAATTTTCGATGCCGTCAGGACAGGCGTAGCCCTCGTGACCGCCAACCGAAAAATACATACGCGAATCCGACAGATTCTTTACATCATACCGTACATTAACTGCGGTGCCGCGCAAGGTATATGTAATGCGGAATTCAAAGTGCCACGGATAACACAGGAGTGTTTCGGGCGTGTCGGTAAGCAGAAATGTAACAAAATTGTCGCCGCGCTTTTCAACCGCAAAGTCCATTTTCTTTGCAAAGCCGTGTTTTTCAAGGGTGTATTCGCGACCTTCTACCGTAAACTTATCGTCGGGGAGTCCGCCGCATATGGGGAAAAGTACGGGTGCTACCCCGTCCCAGACACTCGGGTCGCCGCTCCACATAACATCCTTACCGTCGACCGTAAGCCGTCTGATTTCGGCACCGAGTGTCGAAACCGAAAGTTCTACACGGTTATTTTTAAGCGTTACCATAATAATTCTCTCCTTTTACTGAAAAAAGAGCGCGGCGGAAAAGCCGCCACGCTCACAAAATTATTTCGCGTAGTCAACAACCTTGTTTTCCCTGATGAGATTTACCTTTATCTGACCCGGATATTCAAGTTCGTTTTCTATCTTTTCGGCAATCTGATGTGCCATCATTGTCATACTGTCATCCGAAACAAGTTCGGGTTTAACAATGATTCTGATTTCTCTACCCGCCTG
>JAZREH010000056.1:0-2437 GCA_045660705.1 Acutalibacteraceae bacterium | reverse complement strand
TTTGTAAAGTCGTTATTAATTCTTGGAAACAAATTAGAATCCGATGCTGATGACAATCGGGTTATCAACTGCGCTAAAGAAAATGGTATATATAGTTTGGAAAACGCGGAAGATGTGTTCTGCATTGGTCAAATGATCGATATCTTATCTGTTGTATGCGACGATGTTGAAAATAGTGAGCAATACACGATTGTGCTTGATGGCGACGGAGAAATTCATAAAAAGGCTGCAAAGTGTGTGGCATTAGGTTTATTGGGGGTCGATGTTGCTAATGAACTTTCCGCAGCCGTCACACGTGCCGTGGCAGCAGATGTGCTTTACCGTTTGATTAAACCTGAAATGCGATTGGTTTTACCGTATAATTTAGGCAACGCATATCAAAACGGCAAAAACGAATATCTTGTTAAGAACAGTTTTACGCTTAACGAAAGCGGTATACAATTAGGAATGTGGAGTTGCTATAACAGACAAGATTTTGCATTTAAGAAGTTTGGTAAACGACCGATTGATCGTGTTGATTTTCACAAATGGTGCCATGCTGAACAGGTGAAAGGCGAATACAAATTTGCAAAATTCGGCAACGAACAAAACTCGCATAAATTTGGTTCTACCGTAATAACCAGTGTGGAAATTGCTGCAAATCTCAAATGGAATCCGCGTTTCCATACCGATATGATACCGGAGTTTTATGAACGAGATATTACCAATCCGGAAACTCGCAAAGCGGCCAAAAAATACCTGTATGCATTTGTCCAAGCAATGCTCACCGCAATCAAGGGTGATGTAATGCTTTCAATTGATTACGAAGTTGATTGGGAAATGGACCTTGATAAGGAAATTACCGAGGGTAGTCGGTGGCGCGCTGCACGTTGGGGCGAATGGTATGTAGAAGCGTGTGATGTGGCACGTCAGGCAGCAAGGGATATGGGTGCAGACGGGCGCCTAAAAATGATAGTAATCTATAACAATGTAAACGATTTGACAAAACTCGGTCCGGATGAAAATCAATGGATGATAGATTGTGCGAGAGTGTCCGATGTTATAGGTATTGATATATATTATTATAATTTAGTTGAGGACAGAACCGACCCGTCTAAATTTATGCAGGATATTCGTTATCTTATAAGCAACTATTCATTAGGCAAACCTGTTATGGTGGTTGAAAACGGAATGCCGATGACAGATATCGTTACAAATGAGATACAAGCGGGATATTTTAAGAATTTATTACGCGAATTCCGATTTGAGCTATCCGAAGGCGGTTTTTTGAATAAAAAACTTGATGCATATTTGTTTTGGGATTTAATTCGTTCTGAAAAGGGAAGAACGGGCGTTTTCAAACCTGATGGCTCATCGTACCCTGCGGGACCGGTTATACAAGAAGAATATGCAAGAATAGAAAGTGTGCGCGGATACAGCCCAATCGTGTTGACTCAGGTAGAAGATGTTTCTGAAACGAAAGAAATCCAGTTGAATGTTGAAAGCGGTACGACATTTGATATGCTTACGCTCATTAAAAATTTAACTGATGCTAAACAAACATTGCAAATAACAACAAAGTATGAAGGTACAGTATATATAACCGTAAACGGAAAAGAGCATTATTATAGCACGATTCCCGCCATTGAGCACAGGATAGAAATTGAACAGGGTATAGTGTGCGGTGTTAATCAAATTGATATTTACTTTGGAAATATCAAAAAACCGTTTGCGCAAACTGTAACGTCTGTAAAAATTATATAATAATTTTATTGATGTTTTTATATGAAAATATTAGAAAAAGAAAATAAATTTACCAAATTTGACGTTTTATTTGTAGATTTTGCAAAGTTTTTTATAAAATCTGCAAAGAAAAAACAACAAGACTAATGTATGGTATTCATTGGGTAATTCTATTTGTTTTCAGGAAAAATATTTATTAAAAGTAACGGGATGGTGCATAATGTTTAAGTTTTTTTCAAGGAACATAGTAGTATTTTTTGCTACACTTATATTTTTGGCATCGTTGCCCGTAAACTATTCGGCGAATCAGGCAAATGATAATGTACAACTTGAAACTAAAAATACTAACAGTGATTATACGGAATATTCTTTACAGTTTAATTGTGCGGCGGCAGGTGAGGATGTATCGGTTTTGGCTGAGGAGGTACATCTTGACGAAAACCAACTTTTTGAATTTAGTTTCGATGTTCTAAATAACGGTCTTTACAGAATTTCGCTTGAGTATATATCGCAAAACGATAAAAAGAATCCGTTAGAACTTGCCGTTAAGGTTGACGGCAGTGTGCCGTTTCACGAACTTTCTTCCCTTACACTTCCAAGACTGTGGCAAAATGACCCTACGGTTGATTCTTTTGTAAAAAACGGTAATGATATCCGTCCACCGCTTGTTGAGTTGTGTGAGTGGCAGCAATATACTTTTAAAGACGATGAGGGA
>JAZREH010000055.1:0-5538 GCA_045660705.1 Acutalibacteraceae bacterium | reverse complement strand
GGCACACAGAACGACATGGCTACGATCCGACTTTCCAACCTTAAGGTAACCCGTGACGGTGTTAAACTTGCCGATACAGACACCGTTCTTTCGGGCGATATTATCGGCAGTACACAACTCACAAAATTTGCACTTAACATCGGTACACTCGGTGACTTAAACGGCGACGGCAAACTTTCGCCCGACGATATTGAACTTATCGCCACCGCCTACGGTGTCCCTGCCGAGCAGACCGCCGCACTTGCGGGCGCCGACATAAATCAGGACGGCGTTATAAATGCGGATGATGCCACCGCCCTTGCGGCGCTTATCACATCGGGCGACAAAACCGTTATGTATGCAAAGCGTTCCTTTGTGGGCGACGCTATACTTGCAAACTTCAAAACCGTAGGCAGACAGTATTATATCGAAAACACAGGCGTTAACTTTGAATGGAACGGCGCGTCGGTTACGGTTGGAGGATATATAAAAGGCGATGTCACCGTTACAATAAATATGGATATCGGCGAAGCGATTGACGAAGCGGCAATCCTTGTATTTATCGACGGCAACACCGACCCGCAGTTTATACATCTTCAGACAGGCGTTGCTACATATACCGTAGCCAGCGGACTTGACGAGGGTTATCACACCGTTCAGATAATGAAAAACAGCGAATCCATAATGAGCGTGTTCTATATGGAGGCAATCACCTTTACGGGTACCCCCGCAAAGGTAGCCGACAAGGCAAGAAAGATTGAATTCCTCGGTGACTCAATCACAGCAGGTTGCGGCGCACTGCTCACCACCGATTCCGACTGGTATCATTATGTATACGAAAGTTATGCCGCAGTCATCGCACGCATTTTCGATGCTGATTGGTATGCTATGGCAAACAGCGGTTGGTGCTTTGCAGATTACCATAACTATACACCGACAATAAACAGTATATATGAATACGATTCATACAGAAGAAGTCCTAAACCCACTCACGACTTTTCAAAATGGCAACCCGATGTTGTTGTTATAAATCTTGGTACAAACGACAACACCGCAATAACCAAAACGCTTGACGACCAAAGCCAAAACCACGAAGCGAACTACAAAGAAGCGGTTAAAATAATGCTTGATAAGGTTCGCAAGAATAACCCGAATGCCGCCATTGTCTGGACATACGGTGCAATGGGCTTTGGTACCGTTGTGGACGAGGCAACGGGCAGGCGCACAGGCGACTGGATAAGAGAAGCCGTTGAAACCTACGCACAGACAGACAGCAAGGTTTCATTCTATAAGATGGAGCGCTCGCAAATACAGTCGGGCGGTCACCCCGTCAAAATCGCAAGCAAATACCTTGGCGAGGATTTGGCACAGCATATTTCGGATGTTATGAACTGGGGTTATACCGCGCCCGAAAGCACCAAATACAACTATGGCGACAGCGTAGCAAGTCATACCTTTAATGACGGTACTACCGAGGGTATTTACGGCACTAAAGATTCGCTTGTTTCGGTTAAGGATAACGCGCTGCATTTTTCGAGTGAAAATAATCTTTCGCTGGTTTCCTCTGCATTTGCCAATAAACGCGACCTTGATGCATACGAAATGAGCCTTGAGTGGAAACATTCGGGCGCAAGTGATTGGTCTAAGCAAGTACTGATGTTGCGTTCCCCTAACTCCACCCTTTTCGATGCGATATATCTTACTTTCCTTGGCAAAAATCTCACCCCCGCTGACAACTTCTATAACCCGCTTAAAAAAGAGGGTATGAATCTTCAACTTGTCGCCGTCAAGGACGGGGTTATGACCGAACTTGGCTCAACCCATATGAGCGACCTTTATTCGGGTGCCAAAAACATAAATATCAGAATGAACGGCGAATACATCGAGGTAACCGTTTGGAACAAGGGCTCCGAAAAGCCGGCACTTCCCACCTTTGCGGCAGAAATCAATGCCGACATCGCACCTGTGTACGGCGACATCTTCTTCTACAGCAGAAATTCAATCGATACCTTTGACAATATTGACATACAGTACGGCGTTGCGGTTGATGTTGTCGGTGACCTTGACAGCACCTTTGACCTTGAAGCATCCGACATCGTTCTTATGCGCAAGTACCTTTTAGGTTTTAAGGATGATATCGACCGCTTTGCAACCGATACAAATACCGATACAGTAACCGATATACGCGATCTTATAAGGCTTAAAAAACTTATGTCGGACTGGCAACCCGCCGTCGAGAGTGCGGTTGTAATCGATCCGATTTATACCAGTGACTCGGTTGCTTTAGGCACAACACCTGCCCCCGTTACCGATAAAGAAATCACAAACTTTACGGTCAATGCTGACTATACCGTAACGGCGGGTAAAACGGCATATGTAACCTTCGATATGGGTAATGCCGACAGTTATTATCAGGTAAATATCGGTGAAGAAATTTCATTTGGTCGCCGCATAAACGGTGTCTATACCGAAATTACCAAGAGCAATTCAAACCTTATTTCGGGCAAGACATATAATATAAGTGTTATCCGCAACGGCGATACCGTAACCGTAACTGCAAACCGCAAGGCGGTGCTTTCTGCAAAGACCGCATTCCCCTACACCGAAAGCGGTGTATCACTCTGGAAAGGTCTTATCGGATTTGCGGCGTCAAGCAACGACACATTCAATAATGTTGCGGTTTACGACAGCGCAAAGGTCAAAATTTATAAAGAATACACCGAAATCGCACAGTATGACAATGCGGTAAGTAAGGATATCGAAATAACAGGTCAAGGCTGGTGGGAACCTGCAGGCAACACCACCCCTTTCAATCCCAATGCTACATATAATATTAAGTCTGACAGTGAATTCACCCTTACCTCCCCCACACAGACCAACGCTTATGCGAAGTTTAACAACCTGTTAAATCAAAATCATGCCGATGTTTATATCAAGTTTGATATGTCGAGCAATCGTAACAACTACACACAGGATGTAATTTATTTCGCGGGTTACACGATTACAAATGAACCCGACACATCACCTGTTGTTAAATCACCGTCCGGCGCAAAACTGACGGTAGCAACACAGTACGGTTATTTCGGTACGGACAACTACACCTTTGAACTGATAAAGAAAGGTTCAACCGTTACCGTATACTACTACCCCGCAGGTGCAACACCCATACTTTTGTTTACCGATAACGGTGCAAGCGGTATCACCAATTTAAGTTTCTATAAGCGCCAAGGTGCTATCAATATCAAAAACTTTATTGTTTACGATGCTATACCGACAGGTGAAGTAAAGGTATTTAACCTTTCGCCGCAGTCAGCATATGTAAAGACCTCCGACGGTGTCGGTGCCATTCCGATGGATACCGCAGTACGCGAGGTTAAGGCGAACCTTATCAACGGTCACACCGTCAACATTATGCGCGGTGATGCAGTGCTTTCTGATACCGATACTGTGCTTTCAGGCGATATTATTCAAAGCACACAAATCGCCAGTGCAAAGTGGTACATCGGTACCCTTGCCGACCTTAACGGTGACGGTAAAGTTACAAGCGACGATGTTACACTTGCAAAAACAGCAAACACTACCGCATCACAAAACAACGCCGCACTTGTAGGTGCCGATATTGACCAGAACAGCATCATAAATGCCGCCGATATCACCGCACTTGAAAACATCATTTCGGGTAATGCCGATATGACATATATCAAGCGTTCGATTGTCGGTTCCGAACTTTTAGAACAGTTCAAGACGGTGGGCAGACAGTACTATCAGCAGAACAAGGGCGTAAACTTTGAATGGAGCAGCGCCTCTATCACCATTGCAGGATATATGAAAGGTGATGTCAAGATAACCCTTGACTATGACAGCGGTACCGAGGGCATTGACGACGGATTCCTTATCTATATTGACGGTGACAAGTCGAGTGATAACTACACCTCGCTGATTTCGGGTGTTAACACCTACACCGTTGCAAGCGGTCTTTCGGCAGGCTACCACACGGTTGAGATTCTTAAAAACAATTCCTCGGCAGAGGATGCGTTCTATATGCTGTCGGTTGATATGACGGGTAAAACGCAAAAGGTTGCCCCCGCCGCAAGGAAGATTGAATTCCTCGGCGACTCCATCACCGCAGGTTCGGGCGTTTTACCGAGCGATATTGAGGGTTCAAGCGGCGCACACTATCAGCACTACACCTACGCTTCGGTTGCTTCGCGCGCACTCGGTGCCGACTTCTACGCAATGGCAAACAGCGGTTGGGGCTTTGCAAACCATCTTAAATACCCCTACACTATCGAACGTATCTACGAACTTGCAACCGACCGCCGCGACCCCGAATTCACTCACGATTTTTCCACTTGGCAACCCGACCTTGTGGTTGTAAACCTTGGTACAAACGATAATACCGTTGTAAACAACCATTATAACGAGGCTGTCAAAGCGGGTAAACAATTTGATTTTGCAACAGAAAAAGCCAAATATCAGGCATCGGTTGTAACACTGCTTGATAAGATAAGAAAGAACAACCCGAACGCCAAAATTATATGGACTTACGGTGCGATGGGTTACGGTCTTACCGATAACGAGGGTTACACCACAGGCGACTGGATTAAACAAGCCGTCGGGCAGTGGAACGATATAAACGGCGGTGCGACATTCTACCGTATGCCTGCAAGTCAGAACGGTGGCGGCGGACATCCCGAATCAATCGGCAGTAAATACCTTGGTGAGGGCTTTGCCGAATTTATCGCCGAATTTATGGATTGGGATTACACCCCCGAAGCAGGCAATTCCTATACCGACGGTCAGGTTGTAAAGAACTACACCTTTGACGACGACACAACCGAGGGTATTTATACAAATAATTTAAGTTATTCAAAGAATAACAACGGCAAACTTCAACTCAATTCCGAAAGCAACAAAGAACTTAACACAAACGGTATCGTCGGTGATAAGCATTTCGGAAACTATGAAATGAATCTTGAATGGACACATCTTGGTGCCACCCAATGGAACCGCGAAGTAATTGTATTGCGTTCCCCCAACTCAAGCCATGGCACCGCAATATACCTGTGCACACTCGGTTCAAATCTTGCCAAAATTGACAACTACTATAATCCCCTTAAAAATACCACCGATAATGTTCAACTTGTTGCCGAAGTAAATGGCGTTATGACAAAACTCGGCTCGGCAAGTATAAGCGACATTTTCGCGGGTACCAACAAAATCAATGTAAAGATGAGTGCCAATTCGGTTGAAGTAACCATTTGGAAATCGGGCACGGAAATGCCGACAACCCCGACATTCTCTGCCGCGATCAACGATGATATCGCACCCGCATACGGCGATATATTCTTTGAAAGCCGAAATTCAAACAACCTGTACGATAACATCGAAATCGTATACAGCGCAAAGTAAGAAATTTTAGCAGTTGCAAAAAATTAAGAGGTGTTTAACCGTTTGGTTAAACACCTCTGTTTTTTAAATCTTTGCCTTAATCGCGGCGTTGATGCGCTCACGCATATCAAGAAGCCACTCAGCGAAGTCGGATCGTAGCCATGTCGT
>JAZREH010000054.1:0-3012 GCA_045660705.1 Acutalibacteraceae bacterium | reverse complement strand
CATAATAAGCCATATAACCGTTGGTAGTATAATCGTCCTCGTTTGCACAGACGGTTATTTCAATTTCAGATTCAACACCTTTTATATAGTCGATGTTTTCCTCGCTCATTGTGTTGACCTTTTGCGCCGACATATCAAATTCAAGATTAAAACGACCTGCAAGTGCCGATACAAGCCAGTTAAAGAGTATTACGCCCGCCAGTACAAGTGCGGTAAGCGCAACGGCGAACCCGCCGCGTTTAAAGAGCGCCTGATTCTTTAAAAGTTTAGGCTTCTTGACCTTTTCTTTTTTGACCTTTTTCTCTTTTGTTTCAGGAATTTCCACTACCTCATCGGAGATATTTTCGATTTCTTCATTTACTTGAAGTTCTTTATTTTCTTCCATCAAAGTTACCTCCTTTAAGACCATCTTCTCTTCTCAAGCGAGCGGACAGAAAGGAAAATAAATGCCGCAATAATGCTCAAGAAGTAGACAATATCAGAAATTGAGAAAACACTTGTGCCGAACTTTTCAAAAGCGGTGATAAATGCCGCCTTTTCGATTGCGGTGGACAGCCATTTTGCCTGTATCATAGTGGCAAAACTGCTCATATAAAGCACAAGTATATTAATTACAAGGGTAAGAATCGCCGAAATAACTGAACTTTCGGTAAGCGACGAAATAAACATACCGATTGCAATAAGCGCACCGCCAAGCAGAATTACGCCAAGTGTAGCATAGATGAATGACAGAACATTGACGGTAACATAACTTGCAACAATCAGTTCAAAAATCAGCATCGGTGCAAAGCATATTGCAAAGAGCGCCATCGCGGCGGTAAACTTACCCATTACAATGCCGGTAAGTGTTACAGGCGCGGTAAGAAGTGCTTGGTCGACCTTTTGGCGCCTATCTTCACTCATAAGTCGCATTGTGATAATGGGGGTCGAGAATACAACAACTGTCGACATTGCAAAATAAATACTCTGAACATCGGGACTGCCGTATCCGTAAATCATATAAAAGAAAAGTCCGAGGAAAAAATAGTATGCGGCAAGCACAATGAATCCGATAGGCGTTGAAAAATACGCCTTAAGTTCTCTTTTAAAAACGGCTAACATTATTCATCGCCCTCCTTTTCATCATCAGGGATTACGATATCGTCGGGTGATATCGCGGCAATCTCTACGGCGGTATCGTCGTCAACAGACTCAACCTCGTCGGTTATACCAAGCATTTTGCGTGCCTCTTCATTATCCCCTGCCTCGGTAAGGCGCAGGAATATCTGTTCAAGCGAAATATCATTACTCGAAAGCGAAAGCAGTACCTTTGAACGGTCAGCAACCCTTTGGAAAACTGCCGCACGGATATCGGCACCGTCTTCGGGAATAATATGAAAGTCGTATGTTCCTGCTTCTTTCCTGCCGAGCGAGGCAACACGGCGAACACCCTTAATCGACTTAAGCGCCGCAAACATATCCTGCTCATCACAGGCGATTCGTGCGATAAGCGAGTGATCTTTAGTGAGTTTTGCCGAAAGGTTATCGGGTGTATCGTCGGCAATCAGTTGACCTTTATTGATAATGATAACACGCTTACAAACCGCCTGAATTTCCGAAAGAATGTGGGAAGATAGTATAATTGTATGATTCTTTCCAAGTTTAGCGATAAGGTTGCGTATTTCAATAATCTGCTTGGGGTCAAGACCAACAGTCGGCTCGTCAAGAATCAGAACATCGGGGTTGCCGATAAGCGCCTGTGCAAAACCGACACGCTGGCGGTAACCCTTTGAAAGATTCTTGATAAGACGGTTTTGAACATCGTCAATCTTAACCAGCCTTAATATCTCATCAATATGCGGTTTTTTAGGGAACTTAACCTTTTTAAGGTCATAAATAAAGTTAAGATATTCCCTTACCTTCATATCAATATAAAGCGGTGGGATTTCGGGCAGATAGCCGATACGTTTTTTTGCTTCCTCAGGATTTTCGATTACATCGTAACCGTCAATTTCCACCTTGCCCTGAGTAAGCGAAAGATATCCGGTAAGAATATTCATTATAGTAGACTTACCCGCACCGTTGGGTCCGAGGAAGCCAACCACTTCACCCTTGGCGATTGAAAAATTCACATTATCAACCGCAAGATGTGTACCGTATCTTTTACTGAGTCCGGTGACTTCAATCATTGGTTATACCTCCGATAAAATAATTTGCTTTTTACATATTAACAGACAATCTTTTAGATTTTGTAAACAATCTTTAAACTTTGTCCGCATACACAGATATTATACAATTTTTTATATCAATAATCAAGCAATATATTTACAAAAAGGTGATTTTTTGAGAAATATACGAACCGACCTTGCGACCGAGCGTTATAACCTTAACGGCAATATTATAAAAGATATAAAAACCTTATCAAAAGTGTGGGGTAACGTAAATATTGAGGAAACGGTAATTTTACGCAACAGCGCCGCCCGTCGGCTGAATCTTGCCGTTGGCAGATACATTACGGTGTCCTTTGACGACCCGGCGCTAAAATCCGACCGCGAGGATATAACCTGCGCTGTGACCGAAAGTCTTGAAAGTTTATTGGGCAATACACCGCAAAACATACTTGTTGCAGGTCTTGGCAACCGCGAGGTGACTCCCGATTCACTCGGTTTTGAGGTTTGCAGACGGACGGTAGCGACAAGGCATTTTTGGGGCAGTCCCCTATTCCCGATTATTAACAGCAAGAAATGCCGCATTTCGGTCATAACCGCCGATGTATTATCAAAGACGGGTATCGACAGCGCCGACACCATAAAGGCAATAAGCGACCGTATAAAGCCCGATGCGGTAATCATAATTGACGCGTTGGCGGCGTTAGACCCTGACAGACTTTGTAGGACGGTACAACTGAACGATTACGGTATTATACCCGCATCGGGATACGGCGGTGACCGACCTAAAATCGACAAGGCGTTACTAAATGTTCCTGTTATAGGGATTGGTGTACCTACCGTCGTTGATTCGCGTGCATACAAA
>JAZREH010000053.1:0-2517 GCA_045660705.1 Acutalibacteraceae bacterium | reverse complement strand
AAGGGAAGAGTTATTATAAACGGCAGTTACGCACCTATTGTCGGCAGAATCTGTATGGACCAGTTTACGGTTGATGTGGGTCACATTGACGGCGTGTGCGAGGGTGACGAGGTACTGCTTTTCGGGGAGGAACTTCCCGTTGAGGAGGTCGCCGAAAACAGCGGCACAATAAATTATGAGATTGTCTGCGGCATTTCTCCGCGTGTACCGCGAATTATAAAATAACGGCTGAACAAAGGATTAACATATGTATAATACGGTTCTTTTTGATTTGGACGGCACGCTGACAGACCCCGTTATCGGTATTACAAATTCGGTGATGTACGCCCTTGAAAAATTCGGTATTAAGGTTAATGACCGCCGCGAACTTTACTGCTTTATCGGTCCGCCGCTGACCGATTCGTTTGAAAGGTATTACGGTCTTTCAAAGGAAGACAGCCTTGACGCGCTGAAATACTACCGCGAATACTTTTCGGTGACGGGGCTTTACGAAAACGAGATTTATTCGGGAACGGTAAAGATGCTCGAAACCCTTAAAAGTGAGGGCAAACGGCTTATACTTGCGACATCAAAGCCCGAAAAATATGCGATAGAGATACTAAAGCACTTTAAGATATACGGATATTTTGATTTTATCGCGGGCGCGACGATGGATGAAAAGCGCAACAAAAAGGGCGATGTTATCGCGTGGGCGGTAAAAAATGCCGATATCGACATAAAAACCGCCGTTATGGTGGGTGACCGAAATCAGGATATAAACGGCGCCAAAGAAAACGGGATTGATTCTATAGGCGTTTTGTACGGCTATGGAGATGTGGATGAACTGACAGGTGCGGGGGCTACACATATCGCCGCTGACACCGAAGAAGTAACAAAAATAGTTTTGAGGAGATAAAAATGCTTGATAAAATAATTGCTAACATAAATGATGCGCTTTACAGTTACATACTTATAATTGTTCTGGTGCTTGGCGGACTGTATTTTACCGTAAGAACACGCTTTGTTCAGTTTCGTCTGCTTGGCGAACAGATACGCGCTGTCACCGAAAAGCCGAAGGACGGCAAGGGCGTTTCGTCCTTTCAGGCGCTTATGGTGTCGACCGCATCAAGGGTCGGTACGGGCAATATAATCGGTGTTTCGACGGCGCTTTGCCTTGGCGGTTTCGGGTCGGTTTTCTGGATGTGGCTTATCGCCATAATCGGCGGCGCATCGGCATTTGTCGAAAGCACCCTTGCGCAAATTTATAAAAAACGCGGAAAAGACGGCAGTTACGGCGGCCCCGCCTATTACATAGAAGCGGCGCTTAAAAGCCGTCCGCTTGCCCTGATTTTCACCGTTTTTCTTGTGCTTACCTACGGTTTCGGTTTTAATATGCTGGCATCATATAATCTGCAATCGACCTTTTCGTCCTACGGTTTTTACGATGATAAATCCTCGCCTTGGATAATCGGTCTTATAATCGCGGTGCTTGTCGGATACTGCCTTATCGGCGGCGGCTCGCGCATAATTAAGGTTACAAGCCTTTTGGTGCCTGTTATGGGCGTTGCTTATATAGCGGTTGCGCTTTTTGTCGTACTCTTTAATATCGCCGAAATTCCCGCAATTTTTGCAAGAATCTTTACCGAAGCCTTTGATTTAAAGGCGATTTTCGGCGGTTTCAGCGGCTCGTGCGTTATGTACGGTATAAAGCGCGGTCTTTTCAGTAACGAGGCGGGCGTCGGCTCGGCCCCGAATGCCTCGGCATCGGCAGAGGTTGCACATCCCGTAAAACAGGGTCTTGTTCAGGTGCTTTCGGTATTTATTGATACCCTGCTTGTCTGCAGTGCAACGGCGTTTTTGTGTATGTCTTCGGGGATTGAGCCGACTGCCGAACTTTCGGGCGCACCCTATGTTCAGGCATCACTCCGCGCCGTACTTGGCGAGGCGGGACCCGTATTTATAACGGTCGCGATGATGCTTTTTGCCTTTACCACATTGCTTGGAAATATATACTATGTCGACCAGTGCCTTACCTATCTTCTCGGCAGAACACCCGGCAAGACCTTTATGACGGTCTACCGTATCGTGCTGTCGCTTGTTATATTTGTCGGTGCGGGACTTTCCGCCGACCTTTTGTGGAATATCGCCGATATCACAATGGGCGGTATGACCGTTATAAATATGCCTGTTATAATTATTTTAAGCAGGTACGCTATGCGCGCATTAAAGGATTATGAAAAGCAGAAAAAGGCGGGTAAAGAACCTGTGTTCAAGGTGTCTGATATCGACCTGCCGCACAAGGTTGACTATTGGGACTAATATCCTTTAAATAATAAAAAATTTTCCAAAAAGTGCTTGACAAAGCGTGGGCTCAATGCTATATTATACATAGTTAGCATATGCTAATCGCGTTTTGAAAGGTATGATAAATATGAATCTGAACGACGCGGTAAAGGGAAAGGAATATATAATTCAAAGCATCGAAACCGATGACGAAGAACTTGATTCGTTTCTTTTTTCACTTGGTTGTTACAGTGG
>JAZREH010000052.1:0-5063 GCA_045660705.1 Acutalibacteraceae bacterium | reverse complement strand
GCTGTCGCCGTAGGCAAGACCTCCGCGCTCGTCCCAGCGGAAAAGCGCAATCGGATACATATTAAGTCGGGTATCAAAGGACTCGCGCACGATAGTATGCTCGGTTGCCTTTACGCATCTTACGGTGCATCTGCCCGACGGGTCGTACTCCTTGTAAATACGGGTAAGCAGTATCGCCTTGCCGTCGCTGTCGCCCTTTATAAGTTGGAGTTTTTCGGCATCGGCGCCCGCGCGTTTTGCCTCGCGCTTTATTTCGTCAACGCTCTTTCTTGCGGCAAGGATAATATACGGTTGAGCCTCGATATCTTCAAGATACGGGTCGCCGAAGTAAACATCCTCGATGTCAAGCACCTCACACCCGATATCACCCTTTACGGGAATCTTCCTGTCGTTGTCGGCATAAGCACCCGTTTTGATGTCGGGGTCCCAGTATGTGTATAAAACCGAACTTCCGCTTATGTACGCCTTTTTAAGGGCGCGCCCGCAAAGCGCCTCTAAACCGATTCGCTCGGCGGTCTTTTTGTGGTTTTGGCTGAGCGCTGATAAAACAGCAGAAATTTCGGCGCCGTCGGGCGTTTTGCCGAGTTTAAACTCGCCCTGTGAAATGTTGTCTGTGACATCACAGGGCAAACCCGCCGCCGTACCGTAGTATACCGAAAGCGGTCCCGACAGTATCTGCGACATTTTATAGTCGCCGATTCGCTTTATAATGTTGTGGCGTACAAGCGGACGGTCGTTGCCGCAACGGGCGCCGTACCATTGGTCGCCGGTATAAAAGCGCTCATTTATGCGCGACTGTTCGTATATACCCTTGTCACCGAGTGCCGATTTAAAAGACACCCCGCTTGTGTATTCGCGGTATATATCTTCAGGTTTAAAATACATAAATGTCCTCCTTTATTGTGGAGGACTGCCGCAAAATACGGCAGTCCCTTTGGCTGAAATAAAAACTTAAATAATTGTAACCTGGCTGACATAGGAGTCGGCAAATGCCGCACCGTCAACCGTTATCCTTGCGAAATAGAAGTGATCACCGAGTTCTAATTGCGACGGCAGGAAGTATAACTCGCTGTTTGCACCGACAATCTTCTTGGCACCGTTACCGTTTATGTCGTTGCAGGAGTACCACTGATAGGTTATTTCACCGTCAGCGGTTACTCTTACTGTAAGCGGCCTGCTGGTTTGCATACCTTGATCGTAGGTTTCGAAAGCGGGATGCTCGGTAATATTGATTTCGGGAGAAACGCAGGACCATACAGCATCAAGACCGCTTTTCTTTACGAACACATCGTAATAGATACGGTAGTCGAACTTGTATGCATCGGCATCAACATTCTGTTCGGGTGTAAAGACGCGCAACTGTTCGGTCTTTTTAACAAGGTGAACACCCTTTTTCGGGCATACCGTCATATATACGACTTTGGATTCATCGGCGGGCTTAAAGCCTCCCGATTCGGTGTTGTTGAAATCGTAAGCAGTACGCATACGCTCGGGAGTAACAGGGATAAGAGTAACACCGTTAATCGAGTATACTGTGGTCGAAACATCGCCCTTTTTGAACTCAGAAACACTGAGCATACGGCTGATTTCGGGCGAGGTCTGGAAAAGGGCATAGATGTTGCTGTGAACAAAAGCCACCAGTTCCTCGTCAAAGCCGACCTGATTTCTTACCTCGGTGACAAGGTCACAAAGAGTTGCAAAGGGGGTCTGTGCGCCGCCGTAAATGACATTTCCGCGCGAGTGTGCAAGACCCGCAAGTTTTGAAAGAACATAGGCATCACATTCGGGGATAACCTTGGTCTTTACATACTCGCCGAGAATCTTGCCCGCAAGACTTGCAACGCCTGTTTCGTCCAAATCTTCGCGGTCAATCTGAAGTGAGCGCGCACGGTCCATACTCATGGTATAGGGTGTGTTGCTTACCGTGATTGCGCCGCGTGAAAAGCCTGTGTTGCGGTCATAGTCGGCAAGACCCTGAAAATCCACATCGGGAATCATAACGGTCTTGGCGCCGACGAATTTTGCGGCAAGGTTGTTGTCGGCAAAAAAGCCTGTTACGCTCTTTTGCGAGAACATAGTGTCGAGTTCTTCTGAATATCTGATTGCATTTTCAACTGAATTAATAGCCATAATTTTTAATCTCCTTAAAATAAAATGTTTTTTGTAGGGAACGGTTTTAACCGTTCCGCAGATAATGAATCTCCAAACGGTGCGGTTAAAACCGCACCCTACGGGCTCACTATTACTTCAACTTAATTTCCCCAAAGCGCCTTTATAAAAAGGTTTCGTTCGGGGTTGTCGGGCGCGGCGTGATTTGATTGCGCACCCATACTTGACCTTGCGGCGTCGGACATACTCTGCATTTCGCGAAGCGCTTTTATTTCTTCGCGGCGGCGGTAACGCAGGTATTCGTCAAGCACCGAACTTCCGCGAAGTTGTGCGGCACCTACCACCTCGTCGGGAAGTTGTGAAAGGTCGCTGATTTCGGGGAACTGTTCAAAAAGTTCGCCCGTACCGCAGACTTCATCGGTATTGCTTTTTTCAAGGTCGGCAATGTGGCGTGCAAGTTCTTCGTCACCCGAACACCGCTGTAAAAGAGCCGAAAGCCTTACTTCCTCAGACTTTTTTTCAAGCGCGGTCACAAACTCGCCGATACTCATTTTATCGGCGGCGGCAAGTTTTTTAATGCGCTCAAAATCACCGCTTATCATATCGAATTTCATACCCTTTTGGGCAAGAACAGATGCCTCCTCAATATCAAGCATTTTTACCTGCTTGTTGAATTTAATCGGCACCCGTATTTCCTCGCCGTCAGTGGGCGCGGCGGGGATTTGTGTGTCGTCGGGCTCGACCTGTGGTTGGGTTTCCTGCCCGATATTCACCTGATTGTTTTCTGTCATAATCTTTCTCCTAATTTTGAATAGTGCCGTCGTAATTTAAAAAGTTTTTTTGGTTAAGGTTTAAATCGCTGTCGGGCAGAGTTTTGCCTGCGCCCGTTTGTTTTTCACCTTTGCCCGTACACTTTCGGCGCCCGCGAAGTATGGCGGTTACGACACCCCACATATACGCCGACAGACCGATAAGAATAAGTATCAGAATCTTCATATGTTCCAGCCTCCGCTTAAATCTGTACGGCGAATTTCCGCCGTATGGTAAAGTCTTTCCGACGGTGCGGGCGGTTCGGGTCTGAAATGCTTTACATCCTCAAAGGCGTACCGCATCGCATCAAGCAGATGGTTGTCGGTGTCGCTCGGTAACCGCTGTCCCCGTTCGTTGGTGCGGTCGCTGTAGGCATAACCCGACAGTTCCCGTATCATATTAACGCATACAGGGTCAACCGTTATCGAGTACTCGCAGATGGTGGCGATTCCGTTTAAAATACTGTCCCTGCCCTTGACCGACGGCATTATGCGGGAAATTCCCATACGCCGCAGGTCTTCGTTTGATTTCGGCTCGGCACAGTCGGCGCGGATTCGCTCCTTGGCGTAGCCCTTGCCGATTATCATTTCGGCGATGTCGCAGTTGAGCATCCGCGTTTTGTAAAATTCGTCAAATACATAAATCTGCTTTTTTACGGGGTTGACCTTGAATGCTACAAACGCCGTCGGGTCGTTGGTATAGCCGTAGTCAAGACCGAAAAATGAGCGCCACTGATAGGCTTCGCTGTCATCAATCATCAATCTGCCTGTTTGCCAGTTTTCATAGACCAGACCCTCCGAAATTCCCCAGTTTCCAAGACCCGCCACCTCGTACTTTCGGCGGTTGGTTTTGCGCATGCGTTCAAAAACGGCACGGTCGGTGTCGTCAAGAAACTCGTTTGAAAGGTAGTTCGTGGAAAATGTACTGACATTCTCCTGCGGCTTGTCGAAAAACCTTTTTTTAAGCCAGTGCTCGCGACTCCAAGGGTTAAAGGTCAGTGTGGTCTGCTTGAACAGGTGAGGCGGCATACTGCCCCTCGGCACCGACAGGTCAAGTTTGTCAAAGTCGGACTCGTTTGCAATCTCGAATGCTTCCTCAATCCAGACCCAACATAAATAACCCGTCGGTACGGTGGTCGATGCAAGTTTTAAAACATCGTCAAAACCCCTGAACAGTATTTTTTGCCCCGTCGGGGTGTAGGTCATTTCCATCGGGCTTACATTGTTCTGCCACAGATGGGAAACGCCCAGTTTTTCCTGCGCCCATTTAAGTTGGGCAAAGGTCGAATCGCGGTGGGTGTTCATCACCTGACGAACCACCAACAGATTTGAATCCGCGTACTTCATAAGGCGGAAAATCAGATTTAAAGCAGTGGTTGTGCTTTTTTTACTGCCCTTTCCGCCCTTTAGTACGCGGTATCTGTTTAGACAGCACCAGTATTCATCGTAACCGCCGCCCACTGTGTCGGCGATACTCACTTTACAGGTCGTCAATTATCATCACCGCTTTTCTCCCCTCCTGCAGAGCATCGGCGCCGCCGTCGCTGACGATGCTTCGCAGTTCCTTTATCGCCGACAGGTCACCCGCCGCCGCCTTCTTGTAGAGTGCTATCATCACCGCGGCTTTCCTTGTGGGATTTTTAAGTTTGAATCCCTCGTCTTTAAGCGACTGAGCCTCCGCCTGTGATAACTTCTCGTTAAGTAGGGTCTTAAGCGCGCCTTTCAGCAGTTTGTCTGCCTGTGTAGGTTTCATTTAGGTTTCCTCCTGTCAGCATATTTGTCAGGCACAGCAGCGCTTATCTCCGCCCGACAATGAGATATTACACCGACATTTGCCGACATTCGCCGACATCATTTAATCCGCGAAATTCAGATTTTGCACAGTCTGTTGTTTATTGTCCCGCGATACAGTTGCACAGCAGCAGGTAAGTCTGTGCCTAACGGTTAGAGTTTTTGCACAGTCTGTTGTTTCTTGTCCCGCGATACAGTTGCACAGCAGTGCGGGCGTCGGTTACACTAAAGTTTTTCACAAAAAGAAAAAAGAACGGCAAAAACCGTTCTTTTAAAACCATTATTCATTTTATATCGGACTTGAAAATCAGCGACATAATGTATCCGAAAACTATGGCGGCGGTAATTCCTGCC
>JAZREH010000051.1:0-1188 GCA_045660705.1 Acutalibacteraceae bacterium | reverse complement strand
GATAGTTTAATTTTTAAAAAACTAAAGCGATCTGGAAAAGCAGATCGCTGATTTTTTATGCCCTATTCTTTTGTGTAGAAACCGTAAAGTGACGAATAAAGTCCACCCTTTTTAAGAAGTTCTTCGTGGGTGCCTGTTTCGGCAATGCCGTCGCTTGTTAAAACGATTATCTTGTCGGCATTCTTTATGGTGGTCAGTCGGTGGGCAATGGTAAGCGTAGTTCTGCCCTTTGACAGTTCTTCAAGTGACCGCTGAACCAATCGCTCGCTTTCGTTGTCAAGAGCACTTGTCGCCTCGTCAAGGATTAGTATCGGCGGATTTTTGAGGAAAACGCGGGCAATCGAAATGCGCTGTTTTTGTCCGCCCGAAAGTTTAACACCGCGCTCACCGACATAGGTGTCATACCCGTCGGGAAGTCCCTTTATAAACTCGTCAGCGCCCGCAAGGTGTGCGGCGCGGTAGATTTCGTCCGGTGTTGCATCGGGTTTGCCGTATGAAATGTTTTCGTAAACGCTGCCCGAAAACAGATACACATCCTGCTGAACAATGCCGATATTTTCGCGAAGCGATGACATCGTGACATCCCGTATGTCGGTGCCGTCAACCGTAATGCGACCCTCTTTGACCTCGTAAAAACGGGGGATAAGCGAGCATATCGTGGTCTTTCCGCCGCCTGACGGTCCTACAATGGCGACATTTTCGCCGACATTTATGTGAAGATTTACGTTGTCAAGCACGGTTTCGTTTTCTTCACCGTATTTAAAGGTGACATTTTCAAAACGCACCTCGCCCTTTACATCGGTAAGAGGGATAGCGCCTTTTGAGTCCTTTATGTCAGGCTCGCGGTCGACGATTTCGGCAAAACGCTCAATCCCCGTCATACCGCGTTGAAACTGCTCTGAAAACTCAACAATCCGCCTGATAGAGGTCAGAAGTGTCGATACAAAAAGCAGATACGCTACAAGGTCGGCGGCATTTATATCGCCTGTGCGCATAAAAAGTGCGCCCGCCACAACCACCGTTATATACATAAGTCCGTCGAAAAACCGCGTACAGGACTGAAATCCGCCCATATAGTGGTAAACCTTGGACTTTATATTTAAGAAACCTGTGTTGCCCTGCTCAAATTTTTCTTCCTCGATATGCTCGTTAGCAAAGGACTGCACCACCCGTATACCAAGCAGGCTG
>JAZREH010000050.1:0-7708 GCA_045660705.1 Acutalibacteraceae bacterium | reverse complement strand
TAAACGGAAATTTAAGGTTGGTTTTAAGTGTTGTTCAGCGTTTTGCAGGCAGGGGCGAAAATCCCGACGACCTGTTTCAGGTCGGTTGTATCGGTCTTATAAAATCGATTGATAACTTTGATATTACACAAAATGTCCGCTTTTCGACCTACGCTGTACCGATGATAATCGGTGAGATACGGCGCTACCTCCGTGACAATAATCCTATACGAGTCAGCCGTTCGATAAAGGATACGGCATACCGCGCGATGCAGGTAAAGGAAATTCTTATGAATCGCGACCAGCGTGAGCCAACCGTCACTGAAATAGCCGCCGAAATGGGTGTGCCGCGTGAGGATGTTATTATTGCGCTTGAAAGCGTTGTCGAGCCGATATCGCTGTACGACCCTGTATATTCCGACGGAGGCGATACCATATATGTGCTGGATCAGGTCGGTGATAATAACGACGATAAAAACTGGCTTGACGAAATTGCTCTTAAAGAATCAATAAAGAAACTTACCGAGCGTGAAAAGAATATCCTCACCTTGCGGTTTATGCGCGGCAAGACCCAAATGGAGGTATCTAAAGAAATAGGCATTTCACAAGCGCAGGTTTCCCGCCTTGAAAAGGGTGCTATTGATAAAATCAAATCATAAAAAGAGGACTGCATAACGCAGTCCTCCTTTTATGATTTAATTCCAAGGATACTCATCAAGTGTTGTAAATGTGTAACCTCTTTCGTGTGCGGTATCGATAAGCCGTCCTAAAACATTGGTGTTTGCCGATGAAACGGCGTGCAAAAGTATAACCGCACCTGGGTGATATCTTTCGGTGACGATGCTGAAAGCCGCGTCATCGGTGGGTTGTTTTGAGGTATCCCAGTCTGTATGTGCAATCGACCAGAAGACCGAACGGTAACCTACCGAAGTGACAAGTTCCAGTGCGTTGTCACTGTTTGCACCTGTGGGGAAACGGAAATATTTCGAGGTATAATTATAGTTGTCCGCAAGATATTTATGTACTATGTAGAGTTCCTTTGCCATCTGTGTGCGCGAAAGATTTTTTGTAAAGTCAGGATGTGTTGCACTGTGGTTGCCGACAATATGCCCCTCATCAATCATACGCCGTACTAAGTGCGGATTCTTTTTGAGATAATCCAGCGTACAGAAAAATGCGGATTTTACATTTTTCTCTTTGAGCGTATCAAGAATTGATGCGGTAAGATTATTGTATTCATAGCCGCAGTCAAAGGTCAGATACATACGCCTGTCGGTTGAAACGGTGTCGAGCGCGAGCGCATTTACACCGTCAAGTGAATCAAACCGCGCCTGATTGCTGACCGAAATACTGTGTGGCTGTTCATTTTTTGCACCGCCAAAGGAAAAAGGGTACCTTTGATTTGAACGCCCAAGAGCATTGTCAGGGTCGTTTACCGTAAAGTTTCCACCAAGGTCGACAGGTGCCGACGGGGTTGGTGCAGGCGTTGGCGTTGTGGTTTGTTGCGGTACAGAGGCGGGCTTGGATTCGGGCGTGGGTTCGGGTTCGGGTGTAGATTCAACCGTTGGGGCAGAGGACACATATGAATCGGTCGGCACTGTAAGTTGCGGCTGTGCCGAGCTGCTTGAAACCGAAGAATTGCCGACGGGGTCGGTATTGTTGCATCCGCAAAGTCCGATGCAAATGCAGACCGACAGTATAAGTGATAATATTTTAACTTCCTTTTTCATTTTCTCACCTAAAAAATCGGGACCGCCGATTGGCGGTCCCATCTATATCAAGGGGTATGTTATCGGTAATTTAGAGATAGTCAATTGTCTACCGCCGATATTTGGGATATCCCGAAGCACCCCTGATGTATAATATGCAGGGGCGGGAATTTTTGTTAACCGATAGCCGTCTTGCGTATAAAGAGAACACCAAGAGTATTCTGTCCGCAGTGGGCAGAAACAGTGCAACCCGCGCGGGTTACAAATACCTCTTTAAAGGGGAGTGTGGATTTTACAAGTTCGACGATATCGTTAACCAAATCGGGGTCACAACCTGCGTGTGTTACAAATACGCGGTCAAGTATTATATCGTCGGCATCAGCCAACTGTTCGCTGACATACTGTTTAAGAACATCATCGTATTTACCGCGGTATTTTTTTGCAACACTCATCGTTCCGCCCTTAACCTGAATACAGGGTTTGAGTTTCAAAAGGTTTGCGCCCATCATAGCGAGTGCCGAACAACGGCCGCCCTTGTGCAGGTATTCAAGACTGTCAATTACAAAGGAGGCATCAACACAGGGGATAAGGCGACCGATTTCCTCAACAATCTCCTGGGCACCCATACCGCTTTTTGCCATTTCAGCCGCGGCAACAAGCAGGAGACCGCCGCCTGTTGAAAGGTTGCGCGAATCGATGACATATACATTGTCAAAATCCTCTGCTGCCATGCGGGCATTGTTATATGTTGAGGACATTTCGCCGCTTATGGTAAAGTGGATGACGGTCTTGCCCTCGTTTGTGAGTTTTTCAAAGAAGTCGGCACAGTCACCGAGGTTGTTAGCGTTTGTTTTTGGCAGTTCACCTGTTTTGGCGTGATGTTCGTATATCATATCGGGATTTATATCAACGCCGTCAAAGAAAAGCCTGTCGCCAAGAGTAATACCCATAGGAATGGTCTGAATACCATAGCGTTCCTTGAGTTCAGGACTTAAATCAGATGTACTGTCACTTGTTATTATAATGTTATTCAAGAAAAATTCCCCCAATAAAACAATTTTACTTGACAGTTATTATATCATATTATTGTTGAGATTACAACAATATTTTAAAATGTAACCAATATGTAACTGAATATATTTAAAATATGTGATATACTTTTATATGAAAAGTGATGCACAGGAGGTGAATTAAGTGCCGTTTTTTAAAGATGTCAAGAACATAGTTTTCTTGATTGTTATTTTTCTTCTTGCTTTAGCGTTGGTGGCTGTGTCTGCTTTTTTTGCATTTCGCGGTTCCAAGCTGAATAATGCGTATAATTCGTTAAGCGAGGAACTTGAACAGACTAAAGAAAGTCTTGCCGCGGCAGAAAGTGAAAGGGATTCGGTTTCTGCTGAACTTGAAAGCGAACGCAATGAAAAAAACCGCCTTGAACAGGAAAATGCAGGACTTAAAAGCCAGATTGAGCAGTTAAAAGCGCAGAAAAAGGAGGAGGCGGCGGCGCAGATTTTGCTACAGCAACAGACACCTCCGCCTGCGACCAAGGCGTGTTATCTTACCTTTGACGACGGCCCGTGTGAAAACACCTTTGCTATTCTTGATGTGCTTGCGCGTTATAATGTAAAGGCGACCTTTTTTGTAAACGGCAGTTCGCGGTGTATTGACTATGTAAAGGATATAAGCGCCGCGGGACATTCTGTAGGACTTCACACATACAGTCATGTGTATGAGCAGATTTATGCAAACGACGATGCATATTTTAATGACCTTAACGCCGTTTCCGCCGCCGTCGAACAGCGGATAGGCAATGTACGGCTTTTGCGTTTTCCGGGCGGTTCAAGTAATGTTGTCAGTAAAAAGTACTGTTCGGGTCTTATGACGCGACTTACAAACCGCGTTACACAGGCGGGATACTCGTATTTCGACTGGAATGTTGATTCGGGCGATGCGGCGGGTAACGGTTGCCAGAAGATAATTGATTCGGTACTTTCGCAGGCGTCAAGAAAAAGCGGAGCGATCTGTGTTTTGATGCACGATATAAAATCTGCCACAACACAGGCACTGCCGTATATTATTGAGGGGCTTATACAACAGGGATTTTATTTTGAGGCACTGTCTACCGAAACTCATACATTTCATCATAATATTAAAAACTAAAACACCGAAACTGCGATTTGTTTCGGTGTTTTGTTTTTTGCGGGATATACTATTTTTGTGAGGTGTATCTATTGCAAAGAAAACTTTTTTCATTAGCGGCAGACTTGTTTTTTTATATGCTTGGAAGTTTTATATATTCGTCGGCAGTAACGGTTTTTATTTCGGCAAATGAAATATCACCTGGGGGATTTACAGGAATTGCAACCCTGTTAAACCACCTTTCGGGCGTGCCGACAGGTTTCGTTCTTTTAGTTCTTAATATACCCGTTATTATAATCGGGTTTATTAAACTTGGCGGAATATTTATTGTCAAAACTACCGTTGTAACTGTGATGGTTTCGATAAGTCTTGAAATTACCGAGGCGGTTTTTGTCAGTATGAAGTTTGACCGTATACTTGCTGCAATTTTCGGTGGAATTATGATGGGCGCGGGACTGGGCCTTATACTGCTTCGCGGTGCTACAACGGGCGGTGTAGATATAATTGCCAAACTTATCAACAGGCGTTTTCGTCATCTTACGGTGGGCAGACTGATACTGCTTATGGACGGAGTTGTTATAGTTGCCGCCGCGATTGTTTATCAGAACATTGAAAGTGCGCTGTATTCGGCAGTAACGATGTATATGGGCTCGTATTTTATGGACACAATACTGTACGGCGCGGATAAGGGTCGCATAATATATGCAGTGACCTCGAAACCGCAGGAAATATCCGATGATATTGCTAAAAAAATGGAACGCGGGGTCACCCATATCGGTGTTAAAGGCGGCTATACAGGTGAGGATAGGATTATGTTAATGTGCACGGTTCGTGTCAGCGAGGTGTCGCAGTTGTATTCAATAATTGACCGACACGACCCGTCGGCGTTTATAGTGGTATCAGATGCGGGCGAGATTATCGGTGAGGGTTTTAAGAATATGAAAAAATAGGTCTGCCGCGGCAGACCTATTTACTATTTTTTTGTCCAGGTAGAGGGTGAAAGAACAATCAGCATCGGGAATATTTCAAGTCGTCCAAACAGCATTGCAAATGACAGCACCAATTTTGAAAGTACCGAATAATCGGCATAACTTGCAGCCGGACCGACACCCGAAAGACCGGGACCGATATTGTTAAAGCAGGAAACTGCCGCGCTGAAATTGGTTTCAATATCGAATATTTCACCCGTTTCAAGGCACAGTATAAGGAAAATAATCAGTATGCACATCATATATATCGAAAAATATATTGTGACATTATGAAGTGTGTGATTGTCAAGAGGTTTGCCCTCAAAACGCGCCGTATTGACCGAGTGTGGATGCAAAAGGCGTTTGAGTTCCCGTCTTGCGCTTTTCACCATAATTATAAGTCGCGAAATTTTGAAACCGCCGCCTGTAGAACCTGCACAGGCACCGATGAACATTAAAATGAGTAGTATTGATTTCGATAAAACGGGCCACAGATTAAAGTCGGTGGTCGCATAACCTGTTGTTGTCATTATTGATGCAACCTGAAAAGCCGAGTGACGGACAGAATCGGCAACACTTCCGAAACGGGGATAAATATTGACCGTTATCAGTGCCGATGAAGCGGCAAATATTCCAAGATAACACCATAACTCGCCGCTTTTAATGGCCGATTTGAAACGGCGGATAATAATGAGGTAATAAAGATTGAAATTTATTCCGAAAAGCAGCATAAATACCGTTATAACCCATTGTAAATACGGGCTGTAGCCTGCGATACTGTCGGCTTTGATTCCAAAACCGCCCGTACCGGCGGTTCCGAAAGCGTGTAGAACGCTGTCGAAAAGCGGCATTTTACCTATTACCAAAAGAACAATCTGTACAAGCGTCATAGCGATGTACATAATATACAGAATCTTTGCGGTGTCCTTAACCCGTGGAACAAGTTTGCCGATAATCGGTCCGGGCATCTCGGCACGCATTATATGAATCGAACGGTCGGAAACATTCGGCACGATTGCCATTACGAAGACAAGAACGCCCATACCGCCTATCCAGTGGGTAAAACTGCGCCAGAAAAGGGTGCCGTGACTTAAACTTTCCACATCCCGCAGTATTGATGCGCCCGTAGTGGTAAAACCGCTGACCGTTTCAAAAAACGCATCAATATACGACGGTATTTCGCCGCATATTGTAAAGGGAACAGCGCCGATTGCGGCGGTTACAATCCATACAAGCGCTACGATTGCAAAGCCCTCGCGCGCGTATATTGTGTGGGTTTTCGGCTTGACGGTAACACTTAAAAGCGTACCGATTATAAGTGATGCGCCCGCCGTTACAGCGAAAGCAAATGCGCATTTTTCGCGGTATAAAAGCGATACTAACAGTGGAAGTAATAACAAAATAGCCTCTGCCTGTGTTATTTTCCCGATAACATTTATAACCTTTTTAAGATTCATAAGCCGTTCCTCATATGATGATGTCAGACAGGTCGTTGAGTCGGTGACCGCCCGCGATAACAACCACCCTGTCACCTGGGAGAATCATATCGTCACCTGACGGGATAAGTGCTTTACGGCTGCGTAGAATGCCTGCAATAAGAATATTGGGTTTGAGCCGCATATCCTTAAGCGGAACATTAAGGTACTTAAAGTCTGCCTGAACATTGAATTCACGCGCCTCTGCCTTGCCGTCCATAATCTTATAAAGGGTTTCAACATTACTGCCAAGTGAGTTCTCAAGTGCGCGTGCATAACGCGACAGAACATCGGAAATAATCCTTTTTGGCGAAACAATACAGTCAAGACCGAGTTTTTCCGCCATAGTAGCAAGTTCGTTTCGGTTAACCTTAGAAATAACGGTAGGAACATTAAGGGATTTTGCGAAAAATGAAATAAGGATGTTTTCCTCGTCCATACCCGTAAGAGCCACAAAGGCATCGGTCGATGCAAGGCCCTCCTCAAGCAGTATATCCTGATCGGCACCGTCGCCGAGGATTATAACGGCGTTTGGAAGAAGTCTTCCGAAAAGTTCGCATCTGGCGGGGTCTTTGTCGATGATTTTAACCGAATTGCCTGCCGCAAGCAGAAGTTTTGCAAGATAATATGCGGTGCGGCTTGCACCGAGGATGATGATGTTTCTTGCGCGTTTCTTGCGCTCGCCTATAAGGCGCAAAAGTTTCTCAACCTCGTTCCTTGAAGCCGAAAGACCGACCCTGTCGCCGCCCTTGAGTTCAAAACTTCCGTCAGGGATAAATACATCGTCGCCGCGCCCAACGGTGGTGATAAGGAATTTTGCCTGATACTTTTTACGAAGTTCGGCAAGGGTCTCACCGTTAAGCGGTGAATCGTCCTTTAGTATAATTTCGACCATTTCAAAGTTGCGGTTTGAAAATGTTTCGATGTTAACGGCGGAGGGAAGTTGCAGTATGTTAAAAAGTTCCTGTGCCGCAAGAAGTTCGGGATTTATTGATACGGTAAGGTCGAGTTGCTGACGCATAAACCCAAGTTCCTTATCGTTGTAGTTTGGGTTGCGGATACGGGCGATTGTTTGACCTGCACCCATACGCTTTGCTAAAAAGCAACTTAACATATTAAGTTCGTCTGAACCTGCAGCGGCAACGAAAAGTTCGGCAGATTCAACCTGTGCTTCGGTAAGGGTGTCACAGTCGGCACCGTTTCCGCAGACACACATAACATCGTAAATATCGGATATTTCGGCAATTACAGATGGATTTTCATCAATCGCAACAATATCGTGCCCCTCGTTTACAAGGCTGGAAAGAATTGTTGTACCGATTTTGCCGCAGCCAACAATAATAATCTTCATTATACTTCCCCTTTTGAAAGCAATAATATATTATATTATATTTATACTACAACTGCTAAAATAAGTCAACCGAATATATTTGTAATTGAC
>JAZREH010000049.1:0-5741 GCA_045660705.1 Acutalibacteraceae bacterium | reverse complement strand
GCCGAATGTTCGTGCACATGCGACTGTATAAACAGGGTGGATTTTTCGGGGTCAAGACCAAGCGCTAAAAGCAGGGCATAGGTCGAATAAATCTGGGCGCGCAGTTTTGCAGGTTCCTGCCTTACGGTTATCGCGTGCAGGTCGGCAACGGCGTAGGTGCAGTCGACTTCCTCCTGCATCGAAAGCCAGTTTTTAAGCGCACCAAGATAGTTTCCAAGTGTCAGCATACCGCTGGGTTGTATACAACTGAGTACAGTTTTCTTTTGAGCCTGTTCGCACATAATATAATAGGCTCCTTTCAAATAGGATTATATTCTTTCAAATTATACCATACTTAAAACAAAATTACAACATTAAGATTCTGTTAAAACAATCTTAATTACTACCTTTCTTGTATCTTAAACGAAATACATATATCATTGTTGTCAAAATGGGTGGGTGATTTTGTGGAAGTAATAAATTTTATAATAAAAATTTTATCCCTGTTTACGAAATTTCTTGATTGGGTCTATAAATACCGTACGGTCTTTACCGTAACGGGACTTTTTGCGACACGACGGTTCAAACCAACCCAAAATCTCCATAAATACGCCGTACTGATTGCCGCAAGGAATGAGGAGGCGGTGATCGGCAACCTTATCGACAGTATTAAAAAACAGGATTATGACCCGTCGCTTGTGACGGTCTTTACGGTCGCCGATAACTGTACCGACCGTACCGCATCGGTGGTGCGTGCGTGCGGTGCGGTCTGCTATGAGAGATTCGACCCCGACCGCCGTACCAAAGGCTACGCGCTGCAGTACCTTGTCGAGTGCGTACAAAAAGACTACGGTACAGACAGTTTCGACGGGTACTTTATTTTTGATGCCGACAATCTTTTGGCACCCGACTATATAACCCGTATGAACGAGGCGTTTGACGCGGGCGAAAAAATCATAACCTCATACCGCGCCACAAAAAACTTTGACAGCAACTGGATTTCGGCATCCTACGCCCTGCACTGGCTTCGCACCATAAGAAAGGAGCACCGCGCACGCTCGGTTATGGGGCTTGCCACCCGTATACAGGGGACAGGCTTTCTTATGCACCGCGAACTTTTAAAGGACGGTTGGAAGTATACCTCCCTTACCGAAGACCGCGCCCTTTCGGCGGATGCCGTCGTACAGGGATACCGCATATCCTATAACAATGCGGCGGTCTTTTACGACGAGCAACCGACCGATATAAAAATTGCTCTGCGCCAGCGTGTGCGGTGGGCGAAAGGACATTTACAGGCTTTTTTTGAGTCGGGCGGAAAACTTTTTATAAACATCTTTAAAAAGCACAGTTTTATAAGTTTTGATATGCTGACCGTAATCGTGCCGCGCTCATTTTTATACCTTGCAAAGAAGATAATTGTAAACGCCCTGCGGCTGGTTGCGATAATAATTACGGGCAAAAGTATCGGCGCCGCCGCTACAGTTGTCCTGACGGCGCTGTATTGGTCGGCGCGAAGTTATATAAAGGGCATAATTACGGCGGTTTATGTCTTTATCGCCGAAAATCGGCGGATTAAAAAAATGCGGTGGTACAAAAAGGTGTGGTACAGCCTTACCTTCCCGATTTTTGATATTATTGGGCGTTGGTCGACCGTTGTTGCGCTATTTCGGAGGGTGGAATGGAAACCGATTCCCCACAATCAGGCGGTCAGTATCGACGATATAAAACGCGAGGCAGAATAACGATTCTACCTCGCGCCGTTTGTTATTTTATGAAGTTTTCAATTTCGCGTTTAAGCCTTGCTACAGGAAGACCGACAATGTTAAAATAGTCGCCCTCGATTTTTTCGACAAAGGTGGCGGCACCGCTTTGGATTCCGTACGCCCCCGCCTTGTCCATCGGGTCACCTGTCGCGATATAATCGGAAATTTCGGTATCCGACAGGGGATAAAAGGTGACGAAACTAACGGCTGAAAAACTGTGTGTTCTGCCGCCAAATCCCACAGTACAACCCGTTATTACACGGTGGGTGCGCCCTGACAGCGATTTAAGCATACGCGCGGCATCGGCGGTGTCGGTGGGCTTTCCCAAAATCACACCGTCCATAATTACAACCGTATCGGCGGCGATAATAAGTGAATCGGGGTTTTCATCGCAAAGCGCCCGCGCCTTAATTTTTGAAAGGTAAACGGGTGCTTCGTCGGCGTCTATCCCGTCGGGCAGAGTTTCATCAACATCGGCAGGACACACCGAAAATCTGTCAAATATAAATTTCAGCAGTTCTTTTCGCCGCGGCGATGCGGAAGCCAGTATAACCTGCATTTTAAAAACCTAAAAGAACGGTGCCCGCATCTTCAAGTTCACTGCGGCGGGAAAGTGCGGCATCCGATGTGGTGCCGACGGCACTTAAATACATCTTTATCTTGGGCTCGGTACCCGACGGACGGACGATGATACTGCTTCCGCCGTCAAGATAAAAGCCGATAACATTTGATTTGGGCAGATTGATTTCGGTCTTTTTACCGCTTGATACATCAAGGCTTACAGAATTTCCGAAGTCCTTTACGGTAATAACCTTTTCGCCTGCGATTTCGCTTGGGGGATTGTTGCGTAAATTCTCCATTATTCCCGAAATCTTTGCCATACCGGTCTGACCCTCACAGGTGAAACTCTTTTGAGAACAGAAATAGTATCCGAAACGGCGGTAGATGCCGTCAAGCACCTCGGCAAGGTTTAAGCCCTGTGTTTTGTAGTATGCCGTCATTTCGCATATCAGCATAGAGGCAACAACGCCGTCCTTGTCGCGGACATAACTGCCCGAAAGGTAGCCGTAACTTTCCTCAAAGCCGAATACATAGCGGTCAACCTCGCCCTTTTCTTCAAGTATAGCAATCTGTTCACCGATAAACTTAAAGCCAGTAAGAACATCGATAAGTTGACAGCCGTATTCTTCTGCAATTTTGTGGCAGATTTCGGTTGAAACGATGGTCTTTACCGCAACGGGGTTCTGGGGCAAAGTGCCGTTGGCACTACGGCGGTCAAGGATATAGTTAAGTAAGAGCACACCGACATCGTTGCCCGTCATAAGGTGGTACTCACCGTCGACATTTACAGCGATTCCTACGCGGTCACAGTCGGGGTCGGTAGCAAGCAAAAGGTCGGTAGGCTGATTTTCCGCCATTTTAAGGGCGCATTCAAACACCTGACGGATTTCGGGGTTCGGATAGGGCGCAGTGGGGAAGTTGCCGTCGGGTTTTTCCTGCTCGGCAACGACGGTAACATTTGAAAGACCTATGCGCGAAAGAATACTGCGTACAGGCTTGTTACCGCTTCCGTGAAGCGGGGTATATATTACATTAAGTCCCGAAAGGTCAAGTTCGGGAAGTACGCGGCGCGACTCGACACAGTCGAGGTACTCGTCAATAATATTCTGACCGATATATTCGATTTTGCCCTCGCTCAATGCGGTATCAAAGTCCATAGTAACAACGCCGTCAAAGGTGTCAACGCTGTTCATAATCGAAAGTACATATTCGGCGGCTTCAAGTCCTAACTGACAACCGTCACTGCCGTACGCCTTGTAGCCGTTGTATTTCGAGGGGTTGTGGCTTGCCGTAACGGCGACACCCGCATCACAGCCAAGACGGCGCACCGCAAAGGACAGCATAGGAACGGGCATAAGTTCGCTGTAGATGTATACCTTTATACCGTTAGCCGCAAAGATAGAGGCGGCGGTACGGGCAAATACATCGGATTTTATACGGCTGTCGTATGCTATTGCGATACTGCCGTTTTTGTTTATCGAGTTTACATATGCGGCAAGACCTTGCGAAGCCTTACCGACGGTGTATATATTCATACGGTTGGTGCCAGCCCCTATAACGCCGCGAAGACCGCCCGTTCCGAATTCAAGGTCCTTATAAAAGGCATCGGAAATGGCATCGGGGTCGTCGGCGATTTTTTTAAGTTCGGCGGTAATATCGGGGTCGCCGACCGCCTTTTTGCACCAAAGTTCGTATTTTTCATTTATCATAACAGATATCCTCCAAAGATTTACAATATACTAATTTTATTATTAAATGTGCCGAATGTCAATAGTTTAAATAAATACGGCTTGACAATCACAGTATAATAGTTATATACTATAAGAAAATTCTGTTCATATAGGACGGGTGATTATGAAACTGCTTGTAAAACTTCGCAAAACGGTTATGTTCTGCGTCAAACTTATGATAATCGCCGCCGTTACGGCGGGCTTTGTCGAAATGTGGAATCACAGTTATGTCGAAACCCTTTTCAGCAACAAGGGTAACTATGTTGTTATTTTGTCCTTTGTTTTGCTCTTTACCGTTTTTTCGACCCTTTATAACGCCTTTAAGATTGGCATTTACCGTATCCACGAAATTATTTACAGTTTTTCGCTGTCGGTAATATTTACAAATATTATAATGTATTTTGAACTCTGCCTTATAGCAAGGCGTATGCTTCACCCGATTCCGATGATAACGGGTGTTATCTATCAGATAATTGTTGTCGCGGTATGCTCTATCTGTGCAAACCTTATCTATTTCAGGCTTTATTCGGCGCGGCGTATGATTGCGCTTTTCGGTGACGACAGTTGCGGCTTTGACCTTATTAAAAAAATCGGCCGCATACCCGAACGCTTTACTATTGAGTGCGGCTTTAATGTCGAAACCACCGATATGCAGACCATCAAGCACAACATCGACAAGTACGAGGCGGTGGTTATCTGCGATATCGATAAAAATAAGCAAAAGGAAATTATTTCCTACTGCTACACAAACAGTAAGCGGACATATCTGCTTCCCGATATCACCGACATAATAATCAATAACAGTTACGCAATCCAGATAAGCGATACTCCGCTGCTTATGAGCCGAAACCGTGGTCTTACGGTCGAGCAGGAGATTGCAAAGCGCATAATGGACATCGTTATATCGGCAATCGGAATTATCGTTGCAAGTCCGTTTATGCTTATCTGCGCTATTGCCATAAAACTTGACGACGGCGGTCCCGTATTCTTTAAACAGAATCGCGTTACCAAAAACGGCAAGATATTCAATATCCTTAAATTCCGTTCGATGATTGTCGATGCCGACAAGGACGGCGCTAAAAAGGCAACCGACCACGACGACCGAATCACACGCGTGGGCAGGGTTATACGCGCCTGCCGTATGGACGAACTTCCCCAACTTTTCAACATCCTTATGGGTGATATGTCGGTGGTAGGTCCCCGTCCCGAACGCATTGAAAATGTTTATGAATACACAAACGAATACCCCGAATTTGACCTGCGCCACCGCGTAAAGGCGGGTCTTACGGGATTTGCACAACTTTACGGTAAGTATAACACTTCCCCTGCCGATAAACTTAATATGGACCTTATGTATATCGAAACATATTCGGTTTTGCAGGACATTAAGTTGCTGATACTGACCATAAAGATTCTGTTTATGAAGGAAAGTACCGAGGGCTTTGACGAAAGCGCTAATAAAAATGTCAAGGCGTCACAGTCGCTCACACTTTCTGAAGATAACGACGACGAAAAAGGAGATATGTGATATGGAATTCAAGGCGGCACTTGTTGTAATGGCTGCGGGTATGGGCAGCCGTTTCGGCGGACTTAAACAGATTGAACCTATCGGTCCGAACGGCGAGGCACTTTTAGACTTTTCGGTTTACGATGCCAAGGCGGCAGGATTCTCAAAGGTTGTTTTCATAATAAAAAAGGAAATTGAAAA
>JAZREH010000048.1:0-3093 GCA_045660705.1 Acutalibacteraceae bacterium | reverse complement strand
TTCGACACCGCGTTTTTCGCCGCGGCACTTATCAAGCATTTCAAGCGTTCCGACATCACTCGCCTTACCGACGACCCGTATACCCAGAAGTCCCGCCGCTTTAGCGGCAACGGCGCTTACCCGTCCGTTATTGGCAAGGTTTCTCATAGATTCAAGCATAAATATCAGACCCGTACTGCGACGGTATTTTTCAATCTGTTCACAGATTTCCTCAAACTCCATACCGCCGTCAATATATTCATTTAGTTTTTCGACTATCAGTTTAAGTTCGGGACCCGTAGACAGCGAATCGATAACATACACTCTGCGGTCGGGGAATTTTTCCTCATACATATCGCGTGCAAGCCCCGCCGAATTGTAACTGCCCGACAGTGCACCTGTTATGGTGACACAAAAGATATACCGCGCATCACCAAAACGCTCTACCCATTCCTCGGCATTCGGGCATGACGAGTACGAGCGCCCCTTATAGTGACACAGTTCCTCAACCATACCCTTTACATCAAGTTTATCATCATCGACAAACTCACTTTTGTCGGTCATAATTTTAAGCGGTGCCGAAGCAAAAGCCACTCCATCGCTGAAAAGCATATCCGCCGACGAATCGACAACAATTTTAATATCGTTTATGTTCATAAAGACTCTCCTGCCAATTTGTTGTGATTTCAGTATATGTTGCAGTTGATACAAAATCAACCTACCGACACTAAACCGTTATCTATTACTGAAAAAACGCAAAATAGAGTTTTTAAAAACTTCTCTACCGACAGTAGAAATCGCCTGAAACAGGGCATAAATATGGCGTGCTCGTTCCTGAAAAACTCTAACCTGTCGATAAGAGAAATAACCGAAATGTTACAATTTTCTGATGCACATTACTTTTCCTCATTTTTTAAAAGCAAAATCGGTTGTTCGCCTACCGAATACCGAAATAAATCATTTAAAAAATAGTACAATGAAAAAATAAAAATCCCCGTTCGTAAGAACGGGGATTTTTCGCAGGGATAGACAATTCCGAACCCACAACCAGATTTCATTGTATAGGATTGAACTCCTACACATTTTTTATGTTTCGTCGGCAAAGCCGACACCGAAACCTCTTCACTATTACTTCTTACTTATTACTTCAAAATCGACAAGGTTTTTTAGTGAAGAGTGAAGAAGTAAGAGGTAAGAAGTAAAAATGGACAAGGCTCTGTCGAACCTTGTCGATTTTTGGCGGACAGAAGGGGATTCGAACCCCTGAACGGGTATTAGCCGTTACACGATTTCCAATCGTGCGCCTTAGACCAGCTCAGCCATCTCTCCATACAACACTTAATTTTTCAAGCAAAGATTATTATACCTCATTCAAACCGAAAAATCAAGTGTTTTTTTGATATTTTAAAAATTACGGTTTTCAAAGCAGTTCTTCAAAGGACATCACATATTTGCCGCAGACCTTTGGCACCTCGTCACTGCACTCGGCAGAGGTCTTATCATAAAGCCCGACCGTTTCGACTCCCGCCGCATTACCCACCTTTATAGCGTTGGCGTTGTCCTCATAAAAAACGATGTCCTCTACCCTACAGCCAATTTGCTGTGCCGCCTGACGGTAAATCTCGCACTGCACCTTGGTATAGTCAAAATCATCCGACGACCACACCGCATCAAAAAGGTCATATATCCCGTTGCGTTTAAGCACAGGGTCGGTAAAAGCATGCGGACTTGCCGTAAGCACATAAATTCGGTCACCTTTTGCTTTCAGCGACGAAAGATACTCCTTTACGAAGGGTTTTAGCGTTATAACGTCGGTATAATACGGTACAAGTTTGCGGGGTTGGGTATCCATAATGGACTCTACTGTGCCGCTTATACCCATTTTAACATAATATTTAGCCGTACCCTCGGCACCAAGTGGCGTAATTATCCTTATAATATCCTCGGGCGGTTCAATACCGCCCTCAATCAGAATCTCTATCATCGCCTGTGCCCAATATTCCATTGAGTCAATCAGCGTACCGTCAAGGTCAAATATATGATATTTCATACTCATTTACTCCGCAATCGCAAATCCAACACCGTCAATAACCTCTATACTGCGGCGAAGTTCATTTAATGCCAAGTCGTTTGAGACCGCCGCCGCAATATAAATTCCGATATTACCTACCGTCCCGCTTTTGGTCGGCACAACCTCTATCGCGGCATCATTTTCGGTGAGGTTTCGTATTTCCTCAACAATATCACCCGCGCGGGAGGCGTTGTTTATTTCAATATATATACTTGAAGATTTTTTAATGCTCTTTTCCATACGGTGCAGGAAAGCCGAGGTAAAAACACACACAAACATCGAAAAAAGTGCCCCAACATAAAATCCGTATCCAAGCGCAATACCCATTGCGGCGGTTGCCCACATACCCGCGGCGGTGGTAAGGCCCGTAATAACAGTAGAGTTTTTAACAAGAATCATACCTGCGCCCAAAAAACCGATTCCCGATATAACCTGTGCCGAAATACGCGCAACATCGCTTGAAATTCCGAGTTGCATTGTAAGGTAAAGCCCCGTAAGTGCGGTTACCGCCGAGCCAAGGCAAACCAGAATATGGGTGCGCATACCCGCGGCACTTCCGTGGCGACCGCGTTCTGACCCGATTATTCCGCCCACCAAAACCGTAAGCAGTATACGAACGATTACAGATATAGCATTAAAATCATTTAAAGTATCAATCACCGTTTTTATTGTGTTCACAACCCATACCTCCAAAAAAATTCGATAAGGCTGTCGCAGGAATGCAACAGCCTTTTCTCAATATTTCAGTATTATACCATACTTAATACGGTTTGTAAAGTGTTTTTTAAGCCTTACCAACAGAACCGAAAAGTTCCATCTTTTCACGAACGGTAGCCTTTATTGCCTCAACACCGTCAGCAAGAAGTTTTCTGGGGTCAAAGCCCTTGCCCTGAAGGTCCTTACCAGCCTCAACATACTTTCTTGTAGCATCAGCAAAAGCAAGTTGGCATTCGGTGTTAACATTTATCTTGGAAACGCCGAGGGAAATAGCCTTCTTTATCATATCAGCAGGGATACCTGTACCGCCGTGAAGAACAAGCGGC
>JAZREH010000047.1:0-6014 GCA_045660705.1 Acutalibacteraceae bacterium | reverse complement strand
TTCGGTCTTTTTCTCGGGCTCAGCAAAGGAATGGCCGTTTGCCGTATTAATTCCGTGGTTGTTTTCTGCCGATACAAGTCCGCCCTGATTAAAGCAGAACATACGGCACCTATCCTCAAAGGTCTTGGTCTTGTAGAGGATTTTCGGTTCATAAATCTTTGACGAAAACTCACGCCAGATAATATCTTTCATCTCAACCCTGACGCCGATATCAATGTGGTTAGAACGCATTTTTACCCCATTTGCACGGCAGAAATCGGCGACAAAATTTGCACCGCCGCGCCCTGTTGCAATTATTATATTTCTGGTATAGAGTTTTTCGCCGTTTGTATAGTTAAGGATATATCCGTCGCCGTCTTTTTCAACACTCTGGCAGTCATAAAATGTGTAAAGTTCTGTACCCGACTTCTTTATATCGGTTATCAGATTCTGCATCGTAAGGTAGTTATTATCGGTGCCAAGATGCTTTACATTCATATCAAGCAGGCGAAGATTGTTTTGCAGGCATTTAAGTTTAAGTTCGTCGTTGGACTTGTAAACCTTTGGCACACCCGAAGTGCAATATTCATTCAGAATCTTGTCCACCTCGTCGATATAAAGGTTCGCCTTATCCTCGCCAAGTTCCTCGCCCAGTGTACCGCCGTAAGCAGTACCAAGGTTAAATTTACCGTCAGAGAAGGCGCCCGCACCCGCATAACCGCTTGTTATGCTACAGGTTTTACAGTGAATACAGGTCTTTTCCTTTCCCGCGGGGCAGTTGCGCTTTTCAAGTTCGTTTCCGCGTTCGGTTATGGCGATTTTCATATCGGGCGCATTTTTGCGCAGACGGTATGCAGCCATAAGCCCCCCGATTCCGCCACCGATTATAACAGTATCATATGTCTTTTTAAATGACACAATAAACACTCCCAAAACAAATTACACAAAAAAACAGACCACATTCCCGCGTCGGGGAATGCAGTCCCTAATTATTTTACAACACAACGCATCTGGGGTCAATGGTAGTTTTTAACAAAAATCAACCCACTTTTTTTATCTTTCGTTTTTAAAATATGCCGCCGCAACAACTCCGGGGCCTATGTGGGTACCGACAACACTTCCAACAACGGTATAGGGCAATTCTTCGGTCTGTCCCTGCCACAAAAACGCACTGTCCTGTATATACTTTTT
This sequence comes from Acutalibacteraceae bacterium, assembly GCA_045660705.1. Taxonomy (GTDB): domain Bacteria; phylum Bacillota; class Clostridia; order Oscillospirales; family Acutalibacteraceae; genus UBA737. Next base: position 4,844 of record JAZREH010000047.1, on the reverse strand, counting down.
TAGCATAGTATCATCAAGCCCAGTAAAACCGAGCAAAAACGGTTTTGAAAAATCAACGCCGCCCGAATCCTCAATTTCCTTTACAAGAAGATTATTCCCCTGCTTTGAGCCTCGCGCTTTACCGAGAATCCCCACTTCTCCGTCGCGGATTTCGACAACGGGTTTTATCGAAAGCAAAGTACCCGCCATTGCCGTCGTTTTTGAAATTCTGCCGCCGCGTTTAAGGTATTCAAGGGTATCAAGCAGGGCGATTACCCGTATATTTTCGCGCTCAACACAAAGTTTTTTGTGAATTTCCTCTGCTGAAAGTCCGCTATCCGCAAAATCTATTGCCATTTTGGCAAGTATTCCCGTACCGATAGCAACCGATTTACTGTCAACCACAAAAACCTTACCGCTATATTCCGCCGCGGCAATATTTGCGCTCTGACAGGTGCCCGAAAGTTTTGACGAAATGGTTATGGCAACCACGCTGTCACCCGCATCGACCGCCTCCTTAAAGAAACCGTCAAACGCATCGGGAGATGCCTGACTTGTTGTAGGTAAAACATCACTTTCTATCAGTTTTTCATAAAATTGCTTATGGTTGATGGTTACACCGTCGATAAATTCTTCCTCACCGAAATTTATGGTAAGCGGAACAATGTACAGACGCTTTTTAAGTTCATCGGTCACATCGGCGGTGGAATCGACCAAAATTCTTACTCCCATTTTATCACTCCCCAAGTATTATTTCCGTTAAATACGGTATTATCCGCAAGATGTTGAGTTATCAACATCTATGATTATACTACACACTTGTTGAGTTGTCAACAAGTGTGTTAAAAAACAACCCGCACCGTTTCGGCGGGCGATGTGATAATCAGTCCGTCAACGGGATACCATTATATTTCTGCCGCTAAAAACGATTCCTTGTCATATGCCTATTGCGGTTTCAATTTCACCGAAAATTCACAACTTTCAGAAAATGTCCTGCACTTTTTCGGCTGTGAAAATCAGCGCACAATATCCGATAACGCCGAAATCTTTCTTTTACCGAAATTTACAGTAAAATGGGATATCTGAATCAGCAATCCTTCAGCCGCGCCTTTAAGCACAGTACAGGTATGACACCAAGCGAATACCGAGCGAATATCAATAACTAAAACACGCCGTCTGATTTCAAGGACGGCGTGTTTTTTTACAGTTTTATATGGCGTTCGTAAATTTCAAACTTATTATCACATAACTCAATTTCAAAATAGATGCCCGACGGGACCCCTGCCGTTTCAGAACAGGCGGTCATAGAGCCTAAAACATAGTACTCTACCCCATCCTCAAAAAGTTTTTTAGTTATGTGCTGATGTCCCGAAACTACGGATAAAATATTTTTGTCGTTTTTAATTATTGCTTTAACCGCATCCCTGTTTTTCATAAACATACATCCGTCGGGGATATCGCTATCCTCCGCCAAACCGTAATGCGTGAAAACAACACAGGGCAAACTGTTTTCGGCAAGATCGGATTTTAACCAGTTTAACGATTCCTCCGACAGGTACTGTGCCTTATAGCACCCACCCCTTGCAAGACCGAGTTCAGGGCGCACCTCGGTAGTCAGAAAGACAAGATGATACCCACCGACATCGACCGAATATGTAGATTTATAACCCATAATGCTTTCGACATCGCCGACACAGTCCATCATTTTCAGGTCGTGATTTCCAAGCACCGAATAACATGGACACCTCATATCCTTTATCTTATCAAAAAGGAACTGCAAACATTCAATATCCAACTGCTTATCCTGTGTATCCTGAATCAGGTCACCAAGGTTTACGCAGACATCCGCACTGCTGTCATTATTTACCTTATCGATAAGTCGGTCAAGCAACGGTATAGCGTACTGAACAAGTTTCTTTTCGGTGTTGAATACCGCTTTTTTAATATCGTCGCCGAAATAATGCAGGTCGGAAAAAACAACTATCTTCATATTCAGGTCCCTCTATCCTAAAGTTGGAGTCGTCCTGCCCTTTAGCAAAACGACCCCGTAATATTACATATTTTTAAGTTCAGCAATGCTTTCTTCAAGCATCTTTATCTTGTCAAGTACCTTGGCAAGGCTATCACGCTGTTGCTGAACAACGGCGGCAGGTGCTTTTGCAACAAAGCCCGCATTTGAAAGTTTCTTTTCAAAAAATTCACGGTCGCCGTTTGCCTTTTCAAGTTCCTTTTCGATGCGCGTGATTTCGCCCTCAACATCAACAAGTTCCTTCATCGGCATATAAACGGTTGCAGAATCGGTAACAACGCGGACCGCACCGTCGGTGTCAAATGCATCACCGACCTCAACACCCGAAGCATAGGCAAGGCGGCAGATATATGCCTCGCCCGACCTGAATGTATCGGCAAAGGGTGTAGCCACCTGAACAAGCGCCTTTTTAGAGGGCGGAACATTCATTTCTGCCCTACGGTTACGGATAGCACGGATTACCGCCATTATACGCTCAAACTCGGTTTCCTCAGCAGAAAATTCAAATTCCTTATTAAATTTAGGCCACTCGGATACCATAAGCGCCTCACCGCTGTGCGGCATAGACTGCCAGATTTCCTCGGTAATAAACGGCATAAAGGGATGAAGCAGAGCAAGGGTGCCCGTAAATACATACACAAGTACCGAACGCGCGGTATCTGCCGCAACCGCATCATCACCGTTAAGGCGCGATTTTGAAATCTCGATATACCAGTCACAGAATACATCCCATATAAAGTCATACAGTTTCTGTACTGCAAGACCGAGTTCAAACTTATCAAGGTTTTCTGTAACCTCGGCAGTAAGGGTGTTGAATTTAGAAACAATCCACTTATCTTCAAGTGCAAAAGCCGAACTGTCCAGCGGCTTAACATCGCCGTCAGGCAGATTCATCAGTATAAAGCGTGCCGCATTCCACAGTTTGTTTGCAAAGTTACGGCTTGCCTCAACGCGTTCAGGGATATAACGCATATCGTTACCTGGGCTGTTACCTGTCGCAAGAGAGAATCTTAAAGCATCGGCACCAAACTGGTCGATAACCTCAAGCGGGTCAACGCCGTTACCGAGCGATTTAGACATCTTTCTTCCCTGACTGTCGCGTACAAGACCGTGGATAAGAACGGTATCAAAGGGTACCTGACCTGTCTGTTCAATACCGCTGAACATCATACGCATAACCCAGAACGGAATAATATCATAACCCGTAACAAGGGTGTTTGTGGGATAGTAATGTTTAAGGTCTTTGGTATCGTCGGGCCAGCCGAGTGTTGAAAACGGCCACAGTGCCGACGAGAACCATGTGTCAAGGGTATCGGGGTCCTGCTCAATATTTTTACTGCCGCAATGCTTACAGCAGCAAGGTTCATCAGCCGAAACGGTTATCTGACCGCAATCGGCACAGTACCAAGCGGGTATTCTGTGACCCCACCACAACTGACGGGAAATACACCAGTCGCGGATGTTTTCAAGCCAATGGAAGTATATCTTTTCAAATCTCTGCGGAACAAATTTGGTTTCGCCGTTTTTAACCGCGTCAATAGCGGGTGTAGCAAGCGGTTTCATCTTTACAAACCACTGCTTTGAAACCTTAGGCTCAACCGTTGTGCCGCAACGGTAACAGGTACCGACATTATGGGTGTAATCCTCAACACGGACAAGTGCGCCCTCTGCCTCAAGGTCGGCAACAATAGCCTTGCGTGCCTCGTATCTGTCCATACCCGCATACTTCGGATAATCGTCGGTAATGTGAGCATCGTCGGTCATTACATTGATAACCTCAAGTCCGTGGCGCAGACCAACCTCAAAGTCGTTGGGGTCGTGTGCAGGTGTAATTTTAACAACCCCTGTACCGAAATCGGTTTCAACATAGTCGTGGGCGACAACGGGAATTTCGCGGTGTACGATGGGAAGTATCAACTTTTTGCCGACAATATCCTTATAGCGTTCATCGTTGGGGTTTACTGCAACCGCAGTATCGCCAAGCAGTGTTTCGGGACGGGTGGTAGCAAGTTCAAGATAACCGCTTCCGTCGGCAAAAGGATAGCGAAGATGCCAGAAATGACCCGCCTGCTCCTCATACTCAACCTCTGCATCAGAGATTGATGTAAGGCAGTGGGGACACCAGTTTATAATACGCTCACCGCGGTAGATGAGTCCCTTTTCATAAAGTTGAACAAATACCTCGCGTACAGCCTTACTGCAACCCTCGTCAAGGGTAAAACGCTCGCGCTCCCAGTCGCAGGACGAGCCGAGTTTCTTAAGTTGTTCAATAATCCTGCCGCCGTACTGCTTTTTCCAAGCCCACGCGCGTTCAAGGAAACCGTCACGGCCGATGTCCTCTTTTGTGACACCCTCTTTACGCATAGCCTCAACAATTTTAGCCTCGGTAGCGATTGAAGCGTGGTCGGTACCGGGTACCCAAAGTGTATCAAAACCCTGCATACGCTTAAAGCGGATAAGTATATCCTGAAGCGTATTGTCAAGGGCGTGTCCCATATGAAGTTGACCCGTAATGTTCGGGGGCGGAATAACTATGGTATAGGTTTCCTTACCCTCCTCGCGCTTGGCGTGGAAGTATCTGCCCTCCAACCACATCGCGTATATTCTGTCCTCGACCTCCTTGGGGTCGTACTGTTTTGCCAGTTCTCTGTTCATCATAATCACCATAAATTTCCTATAATAAAATTTAAAAACAGACTGATAATAGTATTGTCAACCGAATTTAAACCGTCTGTATTCGGGTTGACTGCCGCCTGAAAACAAGTTTTTCGGGCGGTTCTTTTTTACCCGAAAACACATATTCAATATATTTTAACATTTAAAATCAATAATGTCA
>JAZREH010000046.1:0-2095 GCA_045660705.1 Acutalibacteraceae bacterium | reverse complement strand
AGCCCATCCATTTATATGAGCCGTTTACCGCCGCATTTGAAAAGCGGTATTTTGCCGTAAACTCAAAATCGTCATACTGCTTATCAAAATACAGCAGTGCCGCACCGTTGGTGGCGCGACCGCCCGCGCACTCGCCCGTACCGTAGCGCTCAAGTGCCGAGTTTTCGGCGTTTATACGCCAATATTTCGATATGTCATCGGCGTTTATAAGGCTGTTGCCGTTTTCGTCATTTGCACCAAACTTTTCGGTGTTTGAAAAGGCATAACCCGTAAAGTTTTCGCCAACCGCCGCAATATCGTCAAAGGTATAGGCAGTGGTGTAAGGGGTGGTATAACTTTGCAGTCTTTTAACCGTAAGGTTTTTAAACTGCATATTCTGTGTGTAACTGTTAAGGTACACATATCCGCCCTTATAATCGGGGGGAAGTATTTTTTCACAGGTGATATTCTTGCCGCCGTATGTATAGGTTACGGTAAGTTTTCGGTCTTGAACGCTGACCTTTAAATGCACCCAGTTGTTCAATGTGGTGCAGTAGGTCTGAAAATCGGTATACTTTGTCGACTGAATCGCGGGTGCATTGGTTGACCCGTTAAAAAGGCGCACCGTACCCTCTTTTTCGACATAAGCATAGTACCCGTCGTCCACAAAATGACCGCCGATTTCTGATGCACCAAAGCCGACACCCGCCCAGCGGTAACCCGTCGTGCCCGCAATATAGTAATCGTACTCTATCTCAAAATTTTCGTAAAAATCTTTAAAGTAGAGCGAGCCCGCACCTTTACGGCCCGAACCGCCCGCGTAAGCACCCGTACCGTAGCGCTTTAAAACGCCGCCGGATACACTAAAGATTTGCGACGGGTCGCATTCTTTGTAAAGCGGTGTGCCGTTCTGGTCGGTCGCCTCTATAACCGAGTCGGTAGGGGTATAATATGCCACGAACTTTTCCCGTAATTCAGCGATATTCTGAAACTCAAAAGCACCCTTTGTGCCAAGCACCGCCGCCGACCCGAAATCAAGCGAAAACGCCGTTGTTATAAGCATCACAAATGCAAGGACAAGCGCACATTTTCTTTTTATATTACTTTTCATTTGTTCCTCCGTTTAAAAGGAATTTTTTAAGCGAAACCAGATCACCGATATCAATATTCTTTGAAGTGTCAAAATCGACCGCTTTAAGCGCCGCCGAAACGCCGCTGGTCATATGCTTTTTAAGGCGGATAAGGTCGGTAATATCGGTCTTGGTATCACCGTTTGCATCACCGACAACAAATTCTTTCACGCCGCTTACCCTTAAAACGGGGGTAAAGCCGCTGTGCACCCATAAATTTTCGTCAAGTCCTAAATCCGAAAGGTCACAAAGGGCAAGTTGCGACGCCGTTTTGGGCGTGCCGTCTTTACCCCTTAAATTTGCGGTGTTTACCGTGATATCGTCGGTATAATAGCAGTTGGTTGTAACCGCGTATTTTGCATAATCGTATTTTGTGTCGCTGGCACCCTTGTTATTAAAGCCCAATACGGTGTTCTGCCGCCAATAGGCAACCGTCGGTTCGGTGCAGTCGGCGCCATAGTACTTTGTACCGTCAAGGGTACCCGCAAAGATACAGCGCGTGGCGGTAAGTTTTGAATCATACGCCATACCGACAAGTCCGCCGACACCGATTTGAAGCGACTCTCCCGTGCCGCTTACATTCAGTACCGATGTAATGTCGGTATCAACATAGCAGTCGGTAATTGTAACGCCGCTTTGCGACCACCCGACAAGACCGCCCGCCGCCGCGGGGTTTACGGCGTTTGCCTTGGCACACTTAACGAAACCGCCGATTACCGCGACATTTGAAATAACGGTGGAATATGGTGACGAACTGCTGCAAACCGTACCGCCCGTAAGCATACCCGCAGCAGAGGTTACCCCGCCGTTATAAACATACGATTTGCAGTCTTTGAGGTAAAGGTTTTTGACCGTCGCATCTTTAAGCGAGCCGAAAAGCCCCGCAAAACGGTACTTTCCGCTGTCGGTAAGGCAGTACATATTTGAAATAGTGTGCCCGTTACCGTCAAAGGTGCCCGTAAACTGGGTAGTCACACCGTTTATAT
>JAZREH010000045.1:0-2476 GCA_045660705.1 Acutalibacteraceae bacterium | reverse complement strand
TTTTTCGCTAAGAAGAAAAAGAAAAAAGGCATTTACGCCTTTCGTCTTATGTTGCATATCGGTGTGTGGGCATTTAACTTTATTGGCGGTATCTTCATTGTCGCGTTGCTGAAAAGCGGCTTTACGCCGATAGTCACCGCGCTCAAAAATTATATCGTAATAATACTTTCGGCATCGGTCATTTTGGCGGTTTTGTCGTTTGTCCTTCACCGCTTGCGCGCAATCAAGGTTCAATACAAAACAATCAAACGCCTAAAAACTCTCGCCAAAGAAAACCGAATGAAACTCAAATTGCCGAAACACCCCTATATTTCGGTGCTTTTGCAGAGAATCGAACCCTTTTCGCTCGAACATAGAAATATCACCGTCAACGGCGTAATCGTTCCGACGATACTCCGTAAAACGCCCCTTTACTTTTTGGGTGACGGACTGATTCAAAGAACGCGAACCTATTATTTCTTCAAAATCGAACTGTTTTCGAAAAATAAATTCATGCGGTATTCCTTCCCCGAATCCAAACGAGGCGAAAAGAAGATTATTCTCTTGTCGCCAATCCCTCGCGAGTTTTTCCTCGCCAACGCAAACTACGGGGAAGAGTATAAAACCGAAATGATGGCTAACCCGTTTACGCTTAAAAACGGCAAAGTTCCCAAAACCTACTTTTCTTCCGTCAGCAGTGAACACGCCGACGGCGATAACGGTTCAACGGTTGACGGCGCGCTGATTTACAGCGGAAGCGCGTTTTGTAACTATATCAGAAGAATCTGCAATAATTAAACCGTCAATTCCTCTTTTAGCCGTTTTAACGCTTTTGATTCCTTTCGCGAAACCGTAACCTGCGTCAATCCCAAGGCGCGACCTGTTTCGGATTGTGTAAGGTTCTTAAAATACCTTAAAAGTATTATTTCGCGCTCGCTTTCATCTAACTTAGAAATCGCCTGCTTCAAGGCGATTTTTTCGTTTATTTCGGGGGTGAAGTCAACGCCTAACAGGTCCTCAACCGTCATATCCTCGCCCACCTGCTCGGATAGCGAAACGGTAGGACTGCAAGCCCCCAACGCCTCGACCGTGTCTTCGTCGCTAAGTCCGCACATCACCGCCAATTCCGAAACACTCGGCTCGCACCCGTTTTGCGTGATATACTTTTCGCGCGCCGACATAATCATCGCACCGCGCCGTTTTATCTCCCGCCCGACCTTTATCTCGCCGTCATCGCGCAAAAACCGCTTGATTTCACCGATAATCAACGGTACGGCGTATGTCGAAAATGCCGTGTTGCGCGATAAATCGAAGTTTTTTATCGCTTTTATCATGCCGATGTGCCCGATTTGGCATAAATCCTCAAAGTCCACCCCTCGCCCCGTAAAGCGCAAGGCGATCGAACGCACTAATCCCGTGTTTTCGTTTACAAGTTTGTCAAGCGCGTCAACATCGCCCTCTTGTGCGCGTAAAATAAGCGCGGTCTTTAAGTCGTTCAATTCGTGTTAAGCCTCTTTTCAAGAGTAACGGTCGTTCCTTTTCCAATGCGCGATTTTACCTTAATCCCGTCTGTGAAAGATTGCATGATCGTAAACCCCATTCCGCTTCGTTCGCCGTCGGTGTCGGTAGTAAATAAAGGTTGCATAGCGGTTTTTACGTCGCTGATACCGCACCCCTTGTCTTTGATTTTGATAATCAATTTTCCGCTTTCCGACAGTTTGCATTGTATGTAAATAAGGCAGGACTGCTTGTCCTCAATGTCGGCATAGCCGTGCACGATTGCGTTTGTAACCGCTTCGCTGACAACGGTTTTTATGTCTGCAATAACCGCAATCGACGGATCTGTTTGCGAAGCGAATGAGGCAACGGCTGTCCTTGCAAACGATTCGTTTACACTCTTTGCCGTGAATTCGGTTTTCATGCTGTTTATAATCCTGTCCGCCATGTTAATCTCCTCTTTCTATCTTTAAAATTTTGTCCATACCTGCAATTTCAAGTATTCTCATAGCCGCAACCGACGGGTTTTTAATAATCAGCGTACTGCCGACGGTTTGGCATTTTCTCATTCGCCCCATAACCAATCCCAATCCCGAAGAATCGCAAAACGAAACGCGAGATAAATCAAGCCCGAAATGTATCGGTTGCTCGGTTTCGATGATACTGTCAAGCGTTTCGCGCGCCGCTTTTGCATTGTGGTGGTCGATTTCGCCTTGGATAAAAGCGGTTATGGTGTCACCGCGTTTTTCACTCGTTATATCCATTTCTAACTCCTTGCTTTTTTTATATTCTATCATTATCGTCAGTCGTATTATGTCAAACCGTGCGGTTGTGATTTTTTGTTTAAAATCACAAAAAAGTATTTAATAAAAATAGTTGACAATAAGTAAAAAAAGTTGTAAAATATACACTAAGTGAATTGAGTAAAATTGATTTGCTAAGAAAAACAAAATGAGGTGTACTTATCCTCAAGAAAATTGCATGCCTATTACTCCGCTTG
>JAZREH010000044.1:0-1768 GCA_045660705.1 Acutalibacteraceae bacterium | reverse complement strand
CTGCGTCAGTTTCTTGCGCGGAATTTCCTTATTTTTGTAATGATAAGGACAGTAAACGCAACCGTTTACACAGTAGTTTGAAAGATAAAGCGGTGCAAAAATTACGATTCGGTTGCCGTAAAAAGCAAGTTTGATTTCCTCGGCAATCTCGTAAATTTTTTCATTGAGTTCGGGTATATCACAAGCAAGAAGCACCGATGCCTCCCTGTGGGTAAGTCCCGCACAGACACAGCCCGTTTCGGTCTTTTTCGGGCGCGCCTTTTCAAGGATTTTGTTTATAAGTTCAAAGTTGTGTTTGTTTTCTTCTGCGTACTTTAAGGTTTCAAGTATTTCGCCGTCGTTTATAAACTCCTCCGCCTTAAGTGATTCAGGGTTATAGATTGCCATTTTTAAAATCCTTTCTGTCGCCGCGGTCAACGACAATATGGTATCCCGTCGCCGCAATGCGTTTTTTTAAATTGTGTAGACTTTCCGCCGCCTCATCGCCGTCGGATAACTTGTTGTTGTAAAGCAGATATTTTTTGCGCACCGATTTGGGTGAAAGATTCGGCATAACAACATTTGCGCCGCACCTTATCCCCATTTCCCTGCCGCCGTCAAGTATCGTTCCAAGCGCGGTGGTCGACGGAAGCAGAATATCGGGGTGCATAATCCGTATGATTGACAAAAGATAACATGTGAGTTCGGCACTGCCGTGCGGTATATCCCGAAACGGTGTTGCGCTGTGCGGAACAAAGGGTCCTATGCCGCACATATCGGGTTTAAAGGTTTCGATAAACTTTAAATCCTGTGCAATCATACCGTCGGTCTGATAGGGAGAGCCGACCATAAACCCGCAACCTACCTGAAAACCGATTTCTTTAAGGTCCGAAAGGCATTTCATTCGGGTTTCAAGTTTCATATTTTCGGGGTGAAGTTTTGCATAGTGTTCTGCATTTGCCGTTTCGTGCCGCAAAAGATAACGGTCGGCACCCGCGTCAAAAAGGCGCTTATAACTATCATATCCGCGCTCACCGAGGGAAAGTGTCACTGCACAGTCGGGATACCGCCTTTTAATTTCCGAAACAATATCACAAACTGCATCATCGGTAAACCGCGGGTCCTCGCCCCCCTGCATAACAAAGGTACGAAATCCGAGTTTATACCCGTCAAGACAACATTCAAGTATCTGCTCTTTTGTCAGTCGGTAACGCTGACAGTCGCGGTTGCTTTTACGAAGTCCGCAGTAAAGGCAGTCATTTTTACAGTAACTGCTGACCTCAATCAGTCCGCGTATAAAGACCTTTTTGCCGTATGCCGCCTCGCGTTCACGCGCCGCCGCATCGCACAGCATTTTTGCCGATTCATCGGTGCGGTGGGTGATGATGTATTCATACTCATCCGTTTGGAGGCGGTGTGTTAAGCACAGTTTTTCACACAGATTAAAAAGTCGGTTATCCATTTGAAATCACACTCGAAAAGGCGGTTTTTACCCCTACTCCCTCAAGACGGCCGATTCTGCCCGAAAGAGCAGAAATACTGTCCTGCGGTGCATCAATCGCAATGCTTATTATGTTTATGCCGCGCTCGCGGTAGGGTATGCCCATACGCCCGATAATATATTCACCGTATTCGTGCAAAATGGCATTTAAGCTTTCTGCCGACTGCAAATCCTGCACAATAATTCCCATAACCGCTACTCGTGTTTCCATACTGTACCTCCCCTTTTACCAAACAAACAAGACTTTCTTTTCAAACAAACAGCCCCGTACCATCTTTCTCCACCTCT
>JAZREH010000043.1:0-2760 GCA_045660705.1 Acutalibacteraceae bacterium | reverse complement strand
GGATTTCGTCAAGTGTATAACCGAGTGCGATTTTAGCGGTAATCTTTGCAATCGGGTAACCCGTCGCCTTTGAGGCAAGCGCAGAAGAACGCGAAACGCGGGGGTTAACCTCGATAACCGCATACTCAAAACTGTCGGGGTTAAGCGCAAACTGACAGTTACAGCCGCCAACGATTCCAAGCGATGTTACGATGTTAAGTGATGCGTTTCTGAGCATCTGATATTCCTTATTTGAAAGCGTGAGTGCGGGCGCAACAACGATACTGTCACCCGTATGGATACCGACGGGGTCGAAGTTTTCCATACTGCAAACGGCGATAACGTTGCCCGCGCTGTCGCGCATAGTTTCAAACTCAATTTCTTTCCAACCGTAAATATAACGCTCAACAAGAATCTGTGTTATGGGCGACATATCAAGACCTGTACGGGCGATTACCTTAAGTTCATCGGCATTGTATGCCACACCGCCGCCGCCACCGCCAAGGGTAAATGCGGGACGTACAATAACGGGATAACCGATTCTGTCGGCTATCTCAAGTGCGGTATCAATGTCGTTGGCAATGTCTGACGGAATGGTAGGCTCACCGATAGCGTCCATAGCCTCCTTGAACAGTTCCCTGTCCTCCGCCTTGTCAATCGCCTCAACATTGGTACCTATAAGGCGGACATTATGCTCTTTAAGAAATCCCTCGTGGTCGAGTTGCATAGCAATGGTAAGGCCCGTCTGACCGCCAAGACCCGCCAAAAGACTGTCGGGTTTTTCTTTTTTAATAATACGCTTGATTGATTCAGCGGTAAGCGGTTCAAGATAGATGGCATCGGCAAGCGCCTTATCGGTCATAATAGTAGCGGGGTTGGAGTTAACAAGCACAACCTCGACCCCTGCCGCCTTCATAACACGGCAACCCTGTGCACCGGCATAGTCGAACTCTGCCGCCTGACCGATAACAATAGGACCGGAACCTATTATCATTACCTTTTTAATGCTTTTATCTTGCGGCATTTTAGTTTCCCTCCATCATCTTTATAAAGTTATCGTAAATAAACGATGCATTGTGCGGACCGTTTGATACCTCGGGCACAAACTGTACCGAAAATGCGTTATCACCGTAAACAAGACCCTCGCAGGTGCCGTCGTTTACATTGACAAAGTTTGCCTTTGCACCCGTCACGCTGTCGCATTTAACGGCATAGGCGTGGTTTTGGGCGGTTATATATGTGCGGGCACCGTCAAGGTCCCGAGCGGGTTGGCTGGCTCCCCTGTGACCGTATTTAAGTTTTTCACAAACGCCACCCTTTGACAGAGCCATAATCTGATGTCCAAGACCGATTCCAAGCATTGGTGCTTTACCGAAAAGCGCCGCCGCTGTTTTAATTAAATCGGTGTTTTCGGCGGGGTCGCCCGCGCCGTCACCAAGCAGTATACCGTCGGGTTTGTCAGCAAGAACCGCCTCGGCAGTAGTATTGTATTTAACAACCTTAACATTACAGCCGCGTGCGGTAAGTTCATTTATCACATTATGCTTTGCGCCGCAGTCGATGTAGGTCACATTAAAGCGCGGATTTTCAGCCTTATATTCCTTTACATCATCGCTTGAAAGTGTGCTGACGGCATTTACAATCTTAAAGTTTTTAACATCTGTAAGGTCGGCGGGCACAGTATCGGTAATTATGGCATTCATAACACCGTTATCGCGTATATGACGGGTTACCGCCCTTGTATCAACGCCGTATATACCCGCAACACCCTGCTCTTTAAGGTATTTATCAAGGTCATACTGACAGCGGAAATTCGACGGCGCATCACACCACTCTCTGACAACGAAACCGTTCAGTACACATCTGCCGACGAAATCTTCCTCAATGATTCCGTAGTTGCCCATAAGCGGGAATGTACCGACAACAATCTGACCGAAATAGCATTCATCGGTAAGGGTTTCGATATAGCCTACACAACTTGTGTTAAAGACAAGTTCGCCGATACTGCTTTTTTCGGCACCGAAAGAATAACCCTCAAAAACCGTACCGTCCTCTAAAACCAAATAAGCCTTTTTCTTCATACAAATCACCCCAAAGTTGCCGCCATAACGGCCTTTATCGTGTGCATTCTGTTTTCCGCCTCGTCAAAGACGATAGAACGCTCGCTCTCAAATACCTCGTCAGTAACCTCAATCGCATCGAGATTAAACCTTTCGCACATTTCACGACCAACCTCGGTATTGCGGTCGTGGTATGCGGGCAGGCAATGCATAAATACGGCGGTATCCTTTGCCATATTCATTATATCCATTGTAACCTGATAATCGAAGAGGTCGTCGATACGCTCTTTCCAGACCTCAACAGGCTCACCCATTGAAACCCAGACATCGGTATATATAACATCGGCGTTTGTTACCGCCTTTTTGATATCGGTTTCAAAGCGAAGTTCGGCACCGCTTTCTTTGGCTAATGCGCGGCACTCCTCAACAAGTGCTGTATCAGGGAAGTATTTTTCGGGTGCGCAGGCAGTAAAGTTTAAACCGAGTTTTGCGCAACCGACCATCAGCGAGTTACCCATATTGTAACGGGCATCGCCCATATAAACAAAGTTTATACCGCGAAGTTTTCCGAAACGCTCTTTTATAGTAAGGAAGTCGGCAAGTATCTGTGTCGGGTGGAATTCGTCGGTAAGACCGTTCCATACGGGAACACCCGAATAGTGGGCAAGCGCCTCGACCTTTTCCTGTGCGTAGCCGCGGTATTCAATACCGTCAAACATAC
>JAZREH010000042.1:0-5422 GCA_045660705.1 Acutalibacteraceae bacterium | reverse complement strand
ACCGCTATCGCCTGCATACGACCAATTAAGTCTGAAATCAGGGAACAACCAGTTATCGGTACTGCCGTCACTGTTTGACTGTCCGAACCAGAAAGCAAATGCTTCGACACGATCCGGCAGTTTGAATGTTCCAAGGTCGTTTGTATTCCACTCACCTGTACCGCCATTATAGGAAAGCGCGCTATCCGCAGCGGTGGGGTAATTTGCAACACTAAAACCCCAAGTCCCTGTTGTAGATGTACCGTCAAGCATCACATTTTGGTCGGTAGACGCATCGTATGTAACAAATTCACGCACCCTTGATGCCTTTAAAACGGCGTCCTGTGCATCAAGCGCCACGACCTGAATGGCATAACGGGTCGATGGGGTAAGTCCGTCAATTGCAGCACGGGTTTCGGTGACTGTTTTACAACTTGCATCAATCCTTGTGGTGCCCACAAAAACATCAACACGGTATTTTACCGCCGAATCAACCGACTGCCATTTGATATCTGCACTGTGTCCGTCGTCGGCGACATCGGCTGTGGGTGCGGCAAAGTCCTTTGAAGATGCTTCAAAGTCTGCCGTTTCCATAAAGTTTCTGCCCTCGAAAGACCAGTCAGAGTCCTTATAAAAATCGGCATCGGTATAACCGCCTTTAAGAGGATAATAGTTGTTTATAAGGGAGTAATACTCTACCGAACCCGCTTTTGTATCGAAAATCTTAAGACCCGCAAAAACGGTGACAAGCAAAACCGCACATAAGCCAATCGCCAACACCTTTTTAGAGAACGAAAGACCATGTTTTTCAAGATATTTCAGCATTTCCCTTCCTCCTGATAATTTTTAGTAATTGAACCGTCATTATTAGATGACACTGTAAACTACCTTTCCTGTATCGTAGAACAGCGGCCAATCAATATCGTTCATATTTATAACGCGTATATCGGCAACTATTTCTTTGGGGTCAAGCACCATATCAATAGAATCGCGGCGAATCTTAAGTTTAATCTTATAGCCACCGTCATAAATCGAAGATTCAACCGAAGCGTTGCTGATATCATAATCGGAATAATTTTCAGCAAACAGTACATCGCCCGCTATTTCCTTAATACTTGCACCCTCTGTACGGAATGCCTGATCGATCGGCATCGCGCAGAAGTGACGATAAGGCTTTTCATCGTCTGCACTCTTATAAAGTTTCAACCACACACCGTCGCAATCGATGTTGTTTCTTCTGCCAAGTTTAGCGCACAAAACATATTCGTCCTTAACATCAAAATCGGCGTACAAATATTCTTCGTCAAGCCATATTTTATTAAGTGCGATAAGTTCTTCGGGCTTTGAAAATCCGATAAGCGAACCGCAAGGATTATCGTCGCCAAATGTCGACTGAAGATTATAGCCTGCAATGAAATTCATAGCACCGTCATTTGCAGCATCGTTCGCAAGCAATTCAACATAATGAAGCGGAATTACAAATTCACAGGTAACGGTCTTTCCGTTATTGGTTACATCGGCAAACAACTTTGTTTCTATCGGATAGTTACCCTCGCCCAAAGTTACATGGATTATCTCGGACTGACCCGCTTCAAGCGTAACCGAAGTCTTGTTTCCAACCGTCTTTACACCGCAATGTCGGAAAGAAATATCATATTTCACCTCAACCGCCGAACGGTTAACAATTTCTACCGGAATTTTGCTTCCGCTATGAAGTCTGCCGTAGACAGGAAGTGCCCTCATCGCGTAGGCAAATTCCACATTCTGTATAGCAGGTGCCGCCGTCGTGTTCTGAAGTGTCAGTTTTACCTTTCTTACACCGCATTCAGCAACAGCGTCACAGGTAAGCGGTACGCGCATCTCCAAAATTTTCATCGGTGCTACCTTTATCGGGATGGTCGTCGATCGCGTTGTCAGACCGTCGGGCAGGTCAAGTATAAGATTATCGTTAAGTTCCTTATCGCTGTAATTATGTACCCTGACAAGATAGTTTCTGGTTTCGCCCCAAGCAAATGCAGAAGTAACATAAGCGCCGCCACGGGGACGTTCGTCCTGAATACCGAGTATTACAGGTGAAGGCAGCGGTTTTGCAACAACCTTCTTTGTATGGAAAATTGTTTTATCGGTAAGAAGCGGGATGATATCCTCGCTGATGCCGTCAATGTATATTGGACGCTCGCCTATCTGAACGGTATTGCCGCCGACATTTATTGGGTTACCCATAATATCACGGACAGTAAAGTTCGGCAACATATGATGCAACTGATAATCGAAGATTTCCTTAACGGTACCGTCGGCTTCGGTAGCGCCGCTATTGTCAACGGCGTAGTTATTGTGCTTTTCGCAACTTCTTGAAAGATATACAACCTTCCAAAGCAGAGCAAACAGACCGCCGTCGGGCTTACGGAATACAACATAATAAAGATTTGGGTCATCTTTGTCCACCAAATTTCCGATGTATTCCGATTTGTCAACCTGACGCACAAGTTCGCACAGTGCCATTGCGGCAGGCCAAGGTGCGGGACCGTCCTTTTCCATAATGCCGAAACCGTCCTGCCACGGACCGTTATAAAGTTGAACATTTACTATACCGTAGGTGATAAATATAATCCAACTTCTGATAACATAGTCTATCTGGCTGTCAAGTGTCAGCATATCACCGGGTGAATAAACTTCACAAACGGTCTGGTCATAAAGCGCGGGATATCCCACTTCGGTAGCGGCAACAGGCTGATTTATATTGTGTTCTTTCATCCATTTCGCCATATCTTCAAGTCTTTTAAGCGACCAATAACAATACGGGTTTTCTGGTGCATTGGGGAATGAATACGGATGTAAGCCAAAGAATGTTGTATAATCGAAGACACCCTGCTCGTAAAATTCCTGAATTTTATTGATGTCGCCGCCCGCAACACCTGTCATCGAATACCAACCCGACGGGTCGGCAGAAAGTCTTGCAAAACCGGTATCCTTGTGCCATTCTGCCGAAAGTGACAGATTTCGTTCTTCGTGGAATTCGTTTCCGAATTCATACATAGTTACATAATCGGCACAGGCTTTCTGCAACTGATAAGCAGAATTGAACTGCGGCGGAGCAAAGCGGTCATTCTGACTTGTTTTAAAGCATCCGCTGGATACATCTTTACCCGACCACTGTGCCATAACCTTAAGGTTATACTTTTTCAAATCGTGTGCATAAGGAATGGATTCGCCTGGCCAAGTACGGCGAATCATATGGATACCCATTTTATCAAAAGCGGCAAAATGAGGTTGAGCCCTGTCACCGTTAGAACGGTTAGTATTAAGACCAAACCAAGATTCCATCGCAGGTAAGGCTTCGTATTCGGTAGTAATACCGACACCTGTTGTCTTTTCTATCGTTTCTTCGCCGTCGGTCAGGGTAACGACGACCCGATAGTGACCAAGACGCTTACCTTCGACAGGAATGTCAACCAGCGTTTCATTATAACCGCTTACTTCGGTGGAAAAACGGTTTATCAGATTTCCCTCATAATCGGTTACAACAGCCGACAGTTTAAGCGAATTACTCTCCCCCGCTACACGGGCGCTTACATGCGCGCGTTCCGAGGTATAATAAAAATACCCACCTTCAGGATAAACAAAATTCAATTCCATTACAACACACTTCCCTTTCAATGTTGTTTGCCAGAGAAACACAATAATATGACCATTTTCTCCGTATAAAAACAATGCTTTACAAAAAAACAAATTTTTCTTCATTTCGTTTGTTAACATTGCACATTATAATTATACTTTTTCTTCGTAATCATTGCAATGTACAAATTTTAATAATATATGTGCAAAATTAAAGTAGCGTATTTTTTCACCGCTAAATTCAAATATATAAAACTCCCTGTTTTTTCGCGCAACCAAAGGCTTTTAAGGTGTTTTTTTAATCTAAAATTCGCAAAACCGATTTGGAGTAGATTTTACAATGATTTCCAAGGCAAAATTTAAATTTTCTACATATGAAAAAAAAATTTATACATTTATGGTTGATTTACCAAAAATGAAGTATTATAATACATACAAATGATTTTGCTAAGGAGTAAAGTATGAGCAACGAATATGTTAACACCTTTCCCTTTAACCCCTGTCAGTACCCGTTTAATATTGAGGTGGCGGGTATTACAAACCTTGACTATTCATTTGTTATTAACAGAACCGAATGCTACTGTTATATCCTTGAATATATTTACAACGGACAGGGAACCATTATATGCGACGACAAAACCTACCAAGTAAATGCAGGTGACGCCTACCTGCTTCCCAAAGGAAGTACACACCGTTATTATCCAAATGATTCGTGGGATAAAATCTGGTTTAACATCGACGGTACACTTGTCAGCAATCTAATTTGCGCATACGGACTTCAGGATACGGTTGTTTTTAAAGGTTTTAACCAAAAAAAGTTATTTGACGACCTCTATGAAATTACAAATATGAAGGCTGAAACCAAAGAAATTATGACATCTGCGGCAATTCAGTTTCATTTGATTCTTCAGCATATGCACAAAATATCAACCGAATCAACACTGGAAAACAACATAAACGCAATTAAAAATATGCTCGATTTGAGTCTTTATCAGCGCGATATCTCCATTCGCGAAATATCGGAAAAGTTATGTCTTTCGCAGGTCCAGATAATCAATATGTTCAAAAAGACCTTCAATGTCACCCCGTATCAGTACTTTACCCAAAAACGGATAGAACTTGCCGCTTCAATGCTGCTTAGTTCAAATATGTCGGTTAAGGAAATTTCCGAAATGCTTAACTATACCGACCAGCCGTACTTCACAAACTGTTTTAAAAAGATTATGGGCTGTTCACCAAGTGAATACCGCAAAGCCAACCGCAATGCCGTTTCGGACGCAAATCTTAACAACAAACTGAATATTGACAACAATCCTTACAGTTCGCTTAATGTAAATGTGACCAGAAGATAGCAAAAACGCACCCAAGGTGTCCTTTGGGTGCGTTTAATTGTATGTTTTATTTTGGCAAAATACCAAGTTTTCGGTATCTTGCGCCTTGCAAATTCATTATCGGGACACAGTCACCCGTTATTGAATAAATACTGCCGTTATTTATCTTCACTTCCAAAATCAGCGTTTTTCCCTTTAGTTCTTCCAAGGTTTTACCATCTTTGAAACGCGGTACCCAGTCGGTACTGTCACCGCTAAAAGGCAGGCAATCGTCGTGCGAATAGCCATCAAGCGGATGTGCCGTTCCGAAGTAATCGTCACCTGTGGATTCGTATACCGCAAAGGTGGCTTTTTCGGCACTTAATTTTATATGCGCTTCACCGCAGTTCCAGATGTTTTCTCTGGTAGCAACAATACCATCGTCCTCGGCGGTCAGGGAAATAAATCTGTCCTTCTTCATATAAAAAATACACATCTTACCGTCGCCGTCGGTTGCA
>JAZREH010000041.1:0-1496 GCA_045660705.1 Acutalibacteraceae bacterium | reverse complement strand
CCAAAATAGCGTGCGACTGCTTTTGGTATTCAAGAATCTTTTTGTTTTTTTCGACAACCGTTCCGCCGACATTACGGCAAGAAATCTGAAGTCCATCAGGTAATTTTGTGAATATGTCATCCTCACTCTGACAACTGTCATAAAACTTCTGACCTAATTTAAGCGGCTCGCCCTCAAAAATATTACCCTCTGGCGAAATATTGCTTAAATATTCATAAGACTCGGCATCGGTTATATACAGAAGTGCATCGGCATCCGCAGCAATGGTAGCCTGAAGTTTTGTAGCCATCGTATTCTGATACTGTCTATCGCTGTTTTCCTTGCTGAAAGAACAGTTGATTATCTGAATATTAGCCTCCCCGTTGCCGTCGATATCACCGCAATAGTTTTCAAGATATTCGGCAATCAAATCATTATTTGCATCCGCAACAGGCGAATAGGTATAAACCACTACCTTTAAATCGTATTTTTCGCGGGTGGCACACTGCACCGTCATAAATGCAATAATTGCAATAAGTGCGGTAAAACCGATTATATACCATTTATCGTGAAACCAGATGTTTTTAATTTTTTCCCACGGTGTTTTTGGAACAATTGCAACCTCACTGGGTTTAGGACCTGCTTCCATTTCGCCCTGTTGCATTTTCTTTAGTTCCAAAAATTCCTTGCGCGCTTTTCGCTGTTGTTCGATTGTTTCGTTTTTATGTGGCTGACCCATATCAGGATACTCCTTACACTTAATATGGATATTATACCAAATCCCGACAAAATATTCAAGTACGGGTACAAAACTTTACAATCATTTAATATTTTAAGGATTAAGCCTTTTACTGTGTTTCATATACGGTGCAGGGTCGGTAGAAACAAGTATCGTTTCTCGCCCGATAACGCTTATTTCACGCCACGGGATTACAATATCCTCTTCCCTGCCCAAAAGTCCCATAGCACGCGGTTTGCCAAATATCACAAGCGCGGTAAGTTCTCCGCTTGTTGTATCAAGTTCAACATCCGATACATAACCAAGCACACACCCGTCCTTTACACAGACTACTTGTTTATTGCGAAGTTCATCAATTCTGCAGTTCATAAAAAATCACCTGCATAATTATATGCAGGTGATTGATTTTTTTATCCCTATTTACATATCGGTAGGCGCAAAAGAGAAGTTAAATATTATTTTCTTTTCGCTTAACCTGTAACATTCTTTAAGTGCGGGACCGCAACCGTTTGAACCGAGACCGGACATTTTATAATCAATATGAACATAGGTTGCATCGGCACGCACAAGTTCGTTGGTGTGGGTTGCCTTGTAAATCTGTTCGGTGCTGTGGTGCAAAACGCTCATATCAAATGGCTTATTCGCCTCAAATGTAAGACCGCCGTCAACTTTAAGATGACGTACACCTGTATGATTTCCGTGGTCTTGCGGATAAACATACGGTACATACTCGCTGTCTGCATCACTCTTATGCCAAGCGGTTATAGCGTGATTTTTC
>JAZREH010000040.1:0-2877 GCA_045660705.1 Acutalibacteraceae bacterium | reverse complement strand
GGTAAAAGCGGCGGCACCTATAACACTATCGGTGTAAAGGAAAGTGACGACCTTATAAAATGGGTTAAGTTCTTAAAGAAAGAGTACCGTGTTGCCGAGGTTTATTTTCACGGCATCTGTATCGGCGGCGTTTCGGGTCTTCTGGCCATGGTTAAAAGGCGCTGCCCCGATACCGTAAAGGGAATGGTTCTGGACGGGTGTTTTGTTTCTTTCCGCGAAACCTTTAAAAGGCATATGATTGCCGATAAGCGCCCGCTTTTCCCCGTGCTGGACCTTGTTATGTTGCAGATAAAACTGCATTCGGGCACAAATGTTTTAAGATATGCGCCGATACGGCTTGTAAAAAAGATCGAAGATATGCGGATATTATTCCTTTTCGGCAGAAAGGATATCTTTTCAATCCCTGAAAAGAGTCAGCAACTGTTTGATACCTGCCGATCAAATGATAAGAAACTTGTTTGGTTTGAAAAGGGCGGACATTCGCATCTTCGTATAAACAATCCTGAACAGTACGACAACTCGATTGTGGAGTTTTTGGGCAAATGAGTATGATAAACGGTAAAAAGTATGCCGTATTTACAATGGATGTTGAGGAGTTTGCGGATACCGAGTGTGTCAGCAAATCGGGCGTTTCGGTAGATGTCGATATGCTTGACGGTCTTGACGAGTATCTTAAACTGCTTGAAAAGTACGGTATACGCGCGACGATGTTTACGGTGTGTCACGCGGCTCAGATGATAAAGGACAAGGTATCCCTGTATGTTTCGCGCGGTCACAGTGTGGCTTTGCACGGGTATACCCACACACCGCCTGTTTTGCTTGACGACGACCGTTTCCGCGAGGAAACTTTGCGCGCTAAAAATATGCTTGAAAGTGAATTTAAAACCGAGGTTCGCGGATACCGTGCGCCCTGTTTCGGTCTTGATAACGCGAAACTTAAGATACTTAAGGAACTTGGTTTTAAATATGATTCAAGCCACCTTGATTTTACGGCGGCGCGCCACCATGTTGATATGGATATGAGCGGCTTTAAAAAGATACTTTCGGGTGTCTTTTGTAAAAAAGGTTTTTACGAGTTCGGGATAACCTGCCACAAATTTTTTGGCAAAAATTTCCCTATTTCGGGTGGCGGATATGTTCGGATGGGGAACTGGAACTTTATAAAGTCGGCGATAGGGAATTATCTCAAAGAAAACGACTATTATGTGTTTTATATTCACCCGTTTGAAATGTCAAAGGAAAGAACTCCGCAGATTAAAAATCTTAAGTTTTATGACAAACTTTATCTTAACTACGGTGTCAGCACATATAAGGCGAAAATCGAGGCGATTATCCGTATGTTAAAAACGGCGGGATATCAGTTTGTTACCTTTGAAGAACTCACGGATATTATGGAGTGCGGGTCTTGATTTTTTGCCTGCCTTGTAGTATAATATATTTTGAATATTTATGTAGTGTGACAGGATCCCAACCTGTCCACTGGTATGGAAGTGAAGCATAAATGAAAATCAGACACCTTAAAACACTTATCTGTTTAGCCGTAGCATTGCTTACGGCTTTTATGCTTTGCGGTTGTGATATGCTTGCTGTTGATACCGAAGGACTGTTAAGTCCGCCCGAACCGTCGGGTGATATATATCCGATTCAGCAGGCACTTAAAAGCAGTATAAAAGGGGATTACACCCTTAAATATCCGTCATCGGGCGACCGCCGCTCGGCAGTTATTCTGGAGGATGTTGACAACGATAACATCTTTGAGGCTTTTGCTTTTTATAGCACGGTTGAAGAAGATGTCACCTATATGAATGTCAATCTAATCATATTCAAGGATGACAAATGGCAGTCGGTTGCGCGGCAAAGCATTGTTGCGGGCGGTGTCGAAAGTGTAGACTTCTGTGACCTTGACGGCGACGGCAGAAAAGAAATCGTTGTCGGTTGGGTGGTTTTCGGTGATACCGAAAAGCAACTTGCGGTTTATTCCTGTAACCTTGGCACCCTGTCACAGCGGATGCTTCAGCGGTATACAAGTTATTTGTGCTGTGACCTTGACGGAAATGAGGAGTATGAGGTCTTTATTCAGCATCTTGATACGGCGGCGGCGGTAAATACCGCATCGCTTTTTGCGATTGAACGCGACGGCGTTTCGCAGATTGCGGGTTGCCTTATGGATAAAAATGTTAAATCGGCGGGTATGCCTGTAATTGCCGAACTATCTTCTGGACAGTCGGCAATATATATCGACGAAATAAAGGGCGCGGGCAGTGTTACCGAGGTACTGGTTTTCACACAGGGACAACTTACAAACCCACTGCTTGATACCGCATCGACCGAAAACATTACGACGCTTCGCACCACCGCTATTACAAGTAAGGATATAAACCTTGACGGGATAATTGAAATCCCGATAAGCCGCGAACTCCCCAGTGCTACACCTGTTGAAAACGGCGAAAAGTTTTACTATACGGTGTGGTGTTCATTTAACGGTGAGGTACTGACACAGAAACTTGTCACCGTAATGAATATGACCGACGGATATTATGTCGCCGTGCCCGATAAATGGGTCGGTAACATTGCGGTTTTGCGTGATACCGAAAAACATTCGCGTACGGTTTATGCCTATGACCCCGTTACCATGACGGTTGGGGAAACGGTGGCGCGATTTACCGTTGTTTCGGAAAAAAACTTTGAAAAGGATAAAACCGATTATTCGGATAATGTTGAGGTCTGCCGCAAGGACGGTCAGGTTTTCCTTGCGAGTAATTGCGGTGCAAGCGGACCGCTTGCCGTCACAAATGACGAACTTAAGGGTATGTTAAGACTTATAGAATAACCGAGGAGGCGTGAAATAGTGAAAAGAATACTTATTGTTGAGGATGA
>JAZREH010000039.1:0-2430 GCA_045660705.1 Acutalibacteraceae bacterium | reverse complement strand
CCTTTACGGTATCGCCCCAGCGCCTTTTAACCATACACAGAAGCCCCGAAACCCCGCGGATACAGATGCCGTGAAAATAAAGCTCGCCAACACGGTACTCTTTCTTTAAGAACTTAACCCATTTTATAAGGTCGTCACTTTCCTTTACACCGATAGTGTTATAGGTGCCGCCGCTTTTACCGTGACAGCGTGTATCAATAACAAGAACATTAAAGCCCGCCTTTTTATACGGCTCGGCATAAAAATAGGAATATTTAAGACATTCACATCTGCCGGGCAGTATTATAACGCACTTTTCAGAACCAAAATCAAAGTATTCACCGTAAAGGTCAAGACCGTCGTTTTCGATTTGAACTTGGTTCATAAAAGCGGCGTTTTCTTCTCCCCACGCACAGCCCTGATTCCACATTTCAAGTTGCTCATCATTTTCGGGTGCAGAGCATACCCGCCCCCACTTTTCGGGCGATGTTCTTACAAGTTGCTCAAAGTACACCCTTTTTGAAATCGGTACGGTTTTCAGTAGCATAACTACCGCGCCCGCAAGCAAAAAACCGATTATTATTCCTATTATCCATTCCATAAACTGTGTCCCCTTAAATCAGATATCTATAATCAGCAATATTATATCATAACTCGTACTAAATTGCACTACTTTTTTAAAAATAAAATTTTAGTGCATAATTTGTTGAAAAACAAAGTATTATGTGTTATTATAAGATGTATTTATATAAATAAAACACATTAGGAAACGAGGAAAAATATGAGCGATTTTGTAATCATACCCGACAGTGCCTGCGACCTTACCGCCGATTTACGTGAGCGTTTTGGTATTGAGGATTATCTTCACGGTGTTGTATACTTCCCCGACGGCAGGGTGATACCCGCCGACCTTGACTGGGGCTGTATATCGCCCGAGGAATATTTTGGTTCTATGAAGGACAGAAATATAATTTATAAAACCGCTTCTGTCCCGATTGGCGAGGTTCACAGTATTTTTGAAAAGCACCTTAAACAAGGCAGGGATATAATCAGCATTTCGCTATCTTCTGCCCTTTCCACCACCGTCAACGCCTGTGAGGTTGCTTCAAGGGAGTTGCTTAAAAAATACCCTGAACGAAAAATCGTTTGTATTGATTCTTTGCGGTATTCAACAGCATTTGCCCTGCTTACGGTTATGGGTTGTATGAAAAAGGCGGAGGGCGCCACATTTGATGAGGTTGTTTCCTACCTTAACGAAACACGCCACCACATTCATCAGATGGGACCGATGGACGACCTGTTCTTTTTGGTGAAGATGCAAAGAATCAGCAATTTTAAGGCGTTTTTCGGTACGCTTGTCGGTGTAAATCCGATGGCGGATTTCAACCGTAAAGGACTGGCAGAGGTGCTTGTCAAATTCAAGGGAAAACGCGCCTGTTTCAGCGCCACCCTTGATTATATGGAAAAAACGGGCATTAACCTTAAAGACCAGATTATATTTATTGCACACTCCAACCGACTTGAGGCGGCAAACCAACTTAAAGGTATGATTGAAGAACGCTTTTCACCAAAGGAAATTATTATTTCTTCTGTCGGTATGTCCTGCGGCGCCGCGATTGGTCCCGGACTTTGCGCGGTGTACTACTACGGAAATGCGATAAGCGAGGACCTTGCCGACGAAAAGCAAATTATGTCGGAAATTTCAAAGAATATAACAGGAAAATAATTTAGCGTTAGGAGATATAAAAATGAGCAGTTTTGCACTTGTTTCGGACTCGACCTGTGACCTTGACAAATCCATGCGCGAGCAGTACGGCGTCGACTATGTAAAGATGAATTATGTTATTGATTCGACCGAATATCCCGCATCGCTTGACTGGGAAACACATTCGTCGAAAGAATACTACGATATGATGAGAGGCGGCACCCGTATCCGCACCACACAGGTAACCCGTGATACATACACTAACTGCTTTAAAGGTTATCTTGAACAGGGTAAGGATGTCCTTTACATTTCGTGTTCTTCGGCACTTTCAGGGTCTGTAAACCTTGCAAAACTTATTGCAGAGGAACTTGTAAGCGAATATCCCGACAACCGCGTTTACTGTGTTGATTCACTGTGCAGTTCGTTTGGTCAGGCAATGATGGTGCTTTATGCATCAAATCTGCGCGGCGAGGGTAAAACCGCACAGGAAGTCGCCGCCGCCGTCGAGGGTATGCGCCTTAAAATAAATCAGTCGGGTACGGTTGGGAGCCTTGAATACCTGCGCCGCGCAGGTCGTGTCAAGGCGTCAAAGGCGTTTTTTGGCAACCTTTTCGGCGTTAAACCGATTATCATTTCCGACGCACTCGGTCAGAACTATGCCCTTAAAAAGGCAAAGGGTATGAAAAACGCACTTGTCGAAATCGCCGCAATGTTCAAAGAGGCGGTTGAACCCGAGGGCGAGGAAT